>JANWYL010000007.1 GCA_025056955.1 Sandaracinaceae bacterium
GCCAAAAAGGTTAGGCGGATGCCTTCTTTGGCCAAGGCTTCCTTGTGTTGCTCCCTCAAAAGATGGGTCTTGTAGAGGTCGCACTCGGCAAAAGTGACCACATGGGGAGAGACGAGTTTCGAGTAGACCATGTGGTCGGCAATGACCCGCCTCCGCCGATCGAAAGGAATCACCTTGTCGCCTGGAGCAGCAGTGTATGGAGGAACGCGAAAAGCTCCTTGGCCTTGGAGGATGCGCATCGAAGGAAGCGGAGAAAGATGCGATGCCTCAAAGCCAATTCCAGAAGATGGGGTTGGTGGGCCCTCTCGCCCCTTTTCCGTGATTTGGGCTTCTTTTGGCGATGCGCCACGAATGGTTGCCACATCCACTCCCAATTCTCGCGCCTTGCGCCTTTCCCAAGGGGTGCCAAGTGGCCTCCGCCCCTCGCCATCTGCCTGGGCTCGCGGCGGAGCTTGTTCCTGTAAGCTCGGCGTGGGAGCATTTGATGGCGAGGCAGAAGGCGCATCTCCTCGCCCTTCCTTGGGTTGAGGCACGGCCGCGACAGAGGGCTTGGCTTCTTCGTCAATGATGAGAAGCTCCCCTCCAACGCGTACGGGAGCACCCTCGGGGACGAGCAATTTGACCACAACGCCAGAAACAGGAGCCGGAATCTCGGTATCGGTCTTATCGGTGAGCACCTCGGCGAGCACCTGCTCTCGTTCGACAAAATCTCCTTCGCGCACAAACCATTTCCCAACCACACCTTCAAGTACGCTTTCGCCAAGAGAGGGCATTCGCACAGTCGTTGCCATGTCGTCCTCTATCGCCCTGTTGATCCTAAAAAGGGCAAAGGCTTCCTATCACCCAAAGCCTTTGCCTTCAATCTCGTGACTGAGAATGCCATGGCCAGCAAGCCATTGGCATTTTTCAAATCTCCAAAAAAATGGCTTAAGGTCCACATCACAAGGGTTTGCTCGAAGGAAAGTGCTGCATCACAACAAACAAAGCCAAGCCCCATGGCGCCTGCCACAGAAGCAAAGCCTGAGACAGAGGTGGTTTATGGAAGAAAAGCGGTGCTCGCTTTGCTCGAACACCGGCCAGGGGATGCTTTGCGCTTGCATTTTTCTGGCTCTCAAGCCGGAGAGCTCGGTCGGATTGTGGGCCTTGCCCGTCGCTTAGGGCTTCCATGCCAAGTGATGGAAGATCGAGGCCTCGAAAAGGTGGCTTGCTCCCTTCACCACGAAGGGGTTGTTCTTGTGTGCAAGCCCAGGGTGTTTATGGGCCCACATGAGTTGAGCGCAGCGCTTGCGTCCGAGCGGCCTTGCCTGATTGTGGCCCTCGAAGAGATCACCAATCCCCACAACATCGGAGCCATTGTGAGAAGTGCCGCTTTTTTTGGTGTCCATGGCCTGTCGATTGTGCCAAAAAGCGGCGAGCGGCCTCTTCCGCCTTCGGCTGTTCGCATCGCTGAAGGCGGTGCAGAACAAGTGCGGATTGCTGTGATCCGCGATTTGCCAGGCTGGCTTCGCCTGATGCGCGCAGAGGGTTTCGAAGTCATCGTCGCAAACCCAAAGGGTGGGCAAAACGCAGCCCTATTTCCCTGGCCAAGCCGGGCGATTCTCGTTCTTGGAAATGAGGCGCAAGGGGTTTCTTCGGCCGTTCAGAAATGTGCCACCAAAGCCATCTCCATCGTTGGAAGTGGCAGAGTCGATTCCCTCAATGTGAGTGTGGCAAGCGGAGTGCTTTTTGCGTTCTGGCGTCACTCGACAGGGCATATCGCTCGGCCAAAAAAGGGCGGGCGAGCACACCTTGGGCCTCATCCTTCACAGTTTCGTTCGTAGAGGATGCGCAAGCCCTCCAATGTGAGTTCTGGGACGATTTCTTCGATTGTTCTTGACTCGGGAGCAATCAGCGAGGCAAGGCCTCCTGTTCCAATCACACGGGCAGGCCCAAGCTCTGCCCGAATTCTTTCAACCAAACCATCAACCAGCCCAACATAGCCAAAAACGAGGCCTGCTTGAAGGGAGTGGGTTGTGTTTTTGCCAATGGCACGAGGGGGCTTTTCGATCGGAACACGGGCCAAGCGAGCAGCGCGCGAGAAGAGGGCTTCAGCGCTGATTTGAAGCCCTGGCGCAATCACTCCTCCCACAAACTCGCCCCTGGCATTGACGCAGTCAAAATTTGTTCCAGTGCCAAAATCAACCACAACCACAGCGCCTTGAACGCGGGCATAGGCCGCAACGGCATTTGCAATTCTATCAGCTCCTACCTCACGAGGATTGTCGTAAAGAATCGGCATTCCAGTCCGAATTCCAGGACCGACCACAAGGGGCTTGATCCCAAAAGCGCGGCCAATCGCATCCCCAACCGCCTCCGTGAGGGAAGGCACAACCGATGCGATGATCGAGGCATGCACGGCACTCTTTTCGAGCTTGACCATGTTGAGGAGGGTCAAAAGGATTGCCATGAGCTCATCGGCCGTTCGCCCCCTCGCCGATTCGATTCGAAAGGAGTGACGAAGGGAAGGCCCATCGTAGAGACCAAGCACGGTGTGCGTGTTTCCAACGTCCACTGCGAGAAGCATACCGAGAGGATGAATCCTATGCCCCTTTTGGCCGAAGTGAAAGGCTTCGGCGAAGGAGCTCCCCGAAGGTGAGGGGTGGGCGCTCGGTGGAGACGATCTCAACTGCTTCTGGTTCAGCAATTTCCCACTTTGGCTCAAAGCGTGCTTTCGCTTTCTCATGGGAGTGGAGCAGAGCAGGTGGCGGTGCTTTTTCCTCAAAAGCAAGGCTCAGAGGCGACGAAGGAGGCGCTTCAATGGGCGCTCTTTGAGGGATTGGGGAGGGCTCAGGACTTGGGCCCTGGACAGGAGAGGGCAAAGGCAGAACTTCTTCCACAGCCTTGGATTCGCGCTTGATCCGTCCCCAGCGAGCGATCACTGCCTCTATTGGTTCGGGAGGAGGCCTCTTTCTTGAGCGGATGCGCTCGATCAGAGACTCAAGAAAAAGCACTTGGCTGTTCATGCGTCCTCCTTGGACTTGGGGAAAGGTGCAGGGGCAAGGCGATCCAGGATTGCGGGCAAGCTGTAGCCTTTCTTGCTCCACTCCAACACTGTGTCTGCCACTTCTGGCGCCAGGAGCAAAAAGCGGTTGCTGCCGACAGGCACCGCAGCCACTTCTAAAGAAGCGAGCGCGCTCACGCTTCCTCCAAGGAGGGCGGCAAGCCCGAGCTGATTTTCGTCGAGGCTTGGGCTTCCCTCAACCCGCATCACCAAGGCATCTCCCCAGTTTTCGATTTCGATGAGCCCCCAGCCAAAAAGGGCCCAAAGGCCAGCAAAGTGATCGACAAGGGCGTGCGGTGGAAGCTGGTTGGGATCTTCCCCAAGGGAGGCCAAAACCTCTTGGCCAATCGCCCTGCCCAAGCGACGGATGGCATTGAGATCACCGCTTTTTATGGCAAGGCGCACAAGGGAGCGCATGCTTTCTTCCGAAACGACAAGGACCCGGCGCCCCCCTCGGGTGAGCATCTTCCCCTCTTTGAGCTGAGCCCGAAAGTAGGAATTCGGCGAAAATGGCAAAACCATACGGGAAAGCTAGGCTAGTTCGATTGCGAAGAAAATGAAAGAAGCCGGCTCAAGGTGTGATGCGGTCCGAACGAAAAAAAGGGCTAAGCTTTGTGTCATTTTTGGACTTGTGTGGTGGGGGCTCTGCCCCTCTTTCGTCCACGCCCACATCACACAAGGCGCGCTTGAGCAAGAAGTGCCATGGCCCCTTCATCCTCCTCGTCCCCCCCTTCCCATCGTCTGGCGCTCAATGGAATGGCCCATTGCCATTCATGCCAGCATGAACTCCTTTGAGGTGGTAGAAGCGTGGGGGCATGCCGTGGAGCTGGCCTTTGCCCTCCTTGAGTCGAAGCGATGGCCCCTTCCGCCCATTGATTTTTTCCTAGGAGGCACCGCGGATTTCGACATCTACATCCTCCCATCCCTTGAAGACCACTGGAGTGAAGATCCGGTCTACGGCGCCCTTCTCGATCCAGAAGAAAACACGCGAAAAAAGCGGCTTTCTCGCGCCCTTCTCGATTCCCCCTGGCCCATAGCCCTGCGCCAGGATCCCGAAGATGCAGCGACAGTGCATGCGGTGGTTTCTTTGGAAATTCCCATCGAGCAGCTCATTTCTTGCGCGATTCAGATCACCGCAAGTGCCGGGCTTTTGGCCTTGGATCCCGCTGAGGCCGAATCGTCGCGTGAGGCCACGGCCGCTTGGCTGGCCTGGAAGCTAAGCGGAGAATTTGGCTGCGATGAGGGGGCCCTGATCCGGCAACAGCGCGCAAGCAGCCGGGCTCTTTTGAGCCACGATCCTCGCGATGCAGAGGGAGGTGCAATTGCCATCGCTTCGATTGCTGCAAGATACGGCGCCGATTCTGTGGATTTTATGCGCGATGCCTGGCTTTTCGCGCGGCAACGCTCAAAAGGGCCTTTTTTAAGGGGCGAGCCCGATCTGTTGAGGGTCCTCTTCCAAAACGCGATCCTCACCCACGATCCCATCGAATACGCCCTTGAAGCAATGGCAAGCGCCCGCTTTTTTGCAGGCCGCTGGAAGTCCTTGTCCCTCGCCTCGCGGCCAGAAATCCCCTTTTTGGCTGCTCTCCCTCCCGAAGCAGAAGTTCCCATCTTTTCGGAGACCGAGTGGTCAAAGCTTCCCCGCCGCCTGATGCTGCCTGAAGGCATGGCTGCAGTCGAAGCGTGGGGGAGCGCCTACGCGCGCGTCCACGTGGAAGAAGCCCCCCCCGCTTCGCGCCTCCGCGCCTGGCTTGATGGAGAGGCCGGGACAGAATGGTCGCTGATTGCCATCGTTCTTGACAAAGCTGGCAAAGAACTGAGGCGCCTCCGCACGCCCCCCACCCGAATGCCTCGGGCGTTTTTGCCGATCGACTTGCCCGAAGGGGCGAGTGAAGTGATTTTGGTTGTGACCGCGCTTCCTTCGCATCGCGATCCGCGCCAGAGCCACTCAAGTGCCCATCCCCAGGCCAAGCCCTTTGGGTTTTATGACCGGGTGGGGCTCGATCTCGACCGGCCGATTTCTGGCCCTCATGGCTTTCGGATAACGATCGCGCGAGGCGATTAGCCATCCCTTGCAGCTCGGGCAGCGAGAATGCCTCCGGCTGCCCGAATCCGAACCAGGGGCTCCGGATCTTCAAGGGCCCGCCAAACTTCAATGGGCCGCATGGCTTCACGGGCCAAGGCCCAGGCAGCAACCAGGCGAAAAGAGGGGTCGTTGGCTTCGAGGGCTTCGCGAAGCCTTTCGATGCCGCGCTCTTCTCCAAGGCCTGCAAGCATCGCTGCGGCCTGTAAACCGATCATCCCATGGTCTTCACGGAGCAGGCGCCGAAGCGCTGCGCGGCCCATTTGCTCTTCTCCCGAGCGAATCACGGCACGCGCAAGGCCAAGGCGCACCTGTGGCTCCTTTTCTTCGCCAAGCCTTTGCGCAAGGGCTCTGGCATAGGGCTTGAGGTCTGGAAGCCCCGAAATCAGCACTGCTGCATGGCTTCGAATCGATGGATCAGGGTGTTGCAAGGCCGAAAGCAGGTGGCGCATGCCCGAAGCCCTGTCTTCATCGGATGAGGCCCTTTCTTTGCTAGAGGCGCGCACAAGCAATGCTGCTGCTTCCAGGCCCTCATGATGGATTGGAATTGCGAGCATCGAACGCACCGCCTCCCTGCCATCGTCTTCGGAAGCACGCATGAGGGCCTCGAGGGCTGCCTGGCGCACTGAGCCATCGCCATCGGAAAGGCGATCGAGCAGGACTCCAGCCGCGGGCTTGCCAAAAAAACCGAGGGCGCGCACGCATGCCTTTCGCACTCCTGGCATCGGATCGATGCGCGCGCGCTCGCTGAGAAGCCGCAGGGCCTCTGGGTCTGGCGCTGCACCAGCGAGTTTGGCACATGCCCGCTCCCGGAGCTCAGGCTCAAAGGCATCGCACCACTCAAGGAGGATCGCCAAATCTTCCTGCGCTGACATCCCCACAACTGAGGCCACCCGTGTCTCGAGGTCCGGGTGATCCGCAAGACCTCGCAGAAACCTCATCGCATCGCGATCACTTGCTCCCCCAAGCACCACAAAGGCCTCAAGGGGGGGATTTGGAGCCTGGGTGATCCTCCGCAACACCTCTTTGCCCCGCGCTCCTGCCCCGAGAAGCTCCCTGAGCGCCGCCTCCCGCCTGGTCTTTTCCTGCACCCGGCTCTCCTCGATGAGCAAGGCCTCGGCCACCCATGCGAGCACTTCTTCATCGTCGCCTTCCTCTTTGCGCAGGGTTTTGTAGTGGGCCAAGGCCGTAGATCCCCTTCCCTGCTGAGCCGCCCGCATGATCTCCATGCGGATCCCCCCCCCGCACCCCATGCCAAGCACCCAACTCAAGCCCAATACCGATGCGAGCCCCCACTTAGGCCACCGAATTGATCGCGTTTTTGGCAGCATGGGCCTCATTTCAAGCCTCCTTACTTTTGGAATTTGCTAGTCTTTCGTCGTGCGGCACATCGTTCAGGTTTTTGCCCTTCTATGCAGCGCAGAAGTTGCCTGCGGCTCCCGCGAAGTTGCAGTCGACCTTTCGGGGGAAAGTGCGGAAGAAGTCCCTCCTCTTCCTGAGCCCCCTCGCCCTCCTCCCCCCCCTCCCGATCGCCTCCCTGATGGGAGCCTGATCGAAGGTGAACACCGGGTCGGTGGACTGCGCTTGCCTCGCGCAGTCCGCTACATCGCCACAATCGAGCGGCAGCACCTCTTTGAGGGCCCCTACCCCCCTGAGGCCTACGTCCGCTACTTTGGCCCTCGTCTGATCACTGGCCGCGTTGACGCCCTCGCTGGCGGAGGGGCCCGTTACGTTGAAGCCACCCCCCGAGACGTCCAATCCCCATCGATTCTCGACATTCTCATTTCACCTGCACCGGGGGGAAAGACCCTCATCACCATCGATGAGCGCTCTTCAACATCCTCGGGTGCACCTCCACCTGAGGCAGAACTCGTCGATAGGGTGAAAAAGATGATAGAAAACGGCAATTGAGATGCCCGAGGGGAAAGAAGCAAGCAATGCCATTCAACCAACTGCACACCGAGCTGGATTTTGGGATGCCGCAATCGCAATCAACCTTTTTTGGCGGCTTGTTGGATTTGTTTCCCTTTCCGCTCACCTTTCGCTCCACACCCAGGTGATGGGGCTTTTTGGAGAGGGTGGAATCCTGCCACTTGCACGGAGAATTAAGGCCCTCTCCCCATCTGAATTTCCTTCGCTTTTCGTTCTCCTAGGGGATGCTTCAAACTTCACCATCCACACGGTGCTCTTTGTTGGCGAAGGGGCTTCGCTAGCGCTTTCTTTGGGGCTCCTTCCAGCCCTTTCTGCTTTGGTGGCGTATTTGGCCTATTTTTCTTTTGTCTCTATTGGCTGGCCTTTTCTCTCCTTCCAGTGGGATGCCCTCCTTTGCGAAACCCTGCTCCTTTCTGGGCTGGCTGCACCTTTTCGCTTCTGGGTTCCCCTGACCCGCCCATCGCCGACAAGCGCGGTTGTGCGATTCGCCATCGTCTTTTTGTGCGTTCGCCTTCATGTGGCAAGCGGATTGGTGAAAATCCTCTCACGCGATCCAAGCTGGGCAAATCTCACCGCTTTGGACTACCACTTCGAAACCCAACCCCTTCCCAATCCCATTTCTCCCATTGTCCATTTCCTACCATCCTGGGTGCACAAGGTAATGACCTTGGGTGTTTTCGCGCTTGAAATCGTTCTCCCCTTTCTTTCTTTCTTTCGCCCATTGAGGCCATGGGTTGGGGCTGGGATCTTTCTCCTTCAAGGCCTGATCAACCTCACTGGAAACTATGGTTTTTTTAACCTTCTTTCAGCCATCACTGCTCTCCCCCTTCTGGACGATCAACAGCTCCAGCGTCTATTTCCTCGAGTTTTTCTGCGTTTTGCTTCCCCTCAACCACTTTCCTCTCGCTCTCTGTCCTCCTTTTTTGCTATCTTTCTTGTTCTTTCTGGGGGCATTGACTTTTTGGGGACGGTCGGGATCCGCATGCCCTCGCCTTTGGCCGAAGCCAAGGCTTGGACCCATCGCCTGCACCTCACAAGCCCCTATGGTCCTTTTGCTGTGATGACGACCCTTCGATATGAAATCGGAATTGAAGTTTCGCAAGATGGGAAAGAATGGAAGCGTCTTGATTTCCGCTATAAGCCCGACTCTGAAGATGCTCCCTTGCCCTTTTTGCCCTTGCACATGCCCCGCCTGGATTGGCAAATGTGGTTTGCTGCGCTGGGTGAACCAGAAGATTCACCGTGGCTTTTTATCTTGAACAGGCGCTTGCTTGAAGGGTCAGAAAGCGCAGCTTCTCTTTTCGAAAACCCTCCGCAACCATCAGGATTTCGCCTGATCCGCGCCGTCCGAGAACGCTATCGTTTTGACCCACGCGGAAAGAGGGTGTGGGTGGTTGAAGACATGACGCCATTTGGACCAACCCTTGGGTATCCCATGCCTCATCACCCACCATAGGGTGTACCTTGTGGAACAGGTTGGGTGATGCAATGAAAAGCGCCTCCCCCCTCGAGAATCGAAATCGCGCTGAGCCCAACCACTTTTCGGTGTGTGCAAAGCCTTTGCATGGTTTGAACCGCCTCTTCATCCCAAGGCGACCCATAGGTTGGGACAATCAGATGGCAATTGGAAATGTAGAAATTCACGTAACTTGCAGGGAGGGTTGAACCATCGATGCCTCGAATGTGACCGGGAGAGGGGATGGTCCACACCTCGAGCACCCGCCCTTGCGCATCGCGAACACCCTTGAGCTGGGTGAGAATTGAGCGAAGGGTCTCCCTGTTTGGGTCTTCGGAGGATCTCGCTTCCATGCAAACCACAACTCCTGGGGCCACAAAGCGCACGATGGTGTCGATGTGTCCATCGGTGTGATCGTTTGCAAGGCACCCCTCAAGCCATATCACCTTTGATGCACCGAGATTCTCCAAAAGCGTTTTTTCGATTTCTTTTTCGCTTAGGCCAGGGTTTCGCTTTGGGTGAAGCAAGCAGTTGCGGGTGGTAAGAATCGTTCCCTGCCCATCGCTTTCGATGGCCCCTCCTTCGAGGGTGAGCGCGCACTCAATGATTGGGAAACCCAAGCGCTGAGCCACTTTTTGCCCAACCTCTCGATCGCCTGGGAGATCATACTTTTCCCCCCATCCGTTGAAACGGAAAAGGAGCGAAGCCCGCTCACCCTTTTCACCCACTAGAACAACCGGGAGGGTGTCTCGGCACCAGATGTCACCATATGGGAGGCGATGAATCCGGAGATCGAAGCAAGAGAAGCGCTTTTTCACCTCGATCTCGTCCTCTTCTGTGCGGCAAAGCAATTCGATGCGCTCGGCGTGGGGGTTTTGGTTGGATTTGCAGCTGGAAATCGCCCGCACCAAGGCTTCGAATTCTTGCCTCACCTTTTCGATTCCATCTTCTCCCCAAAGCTTGCGGTCACTTGGCCAAGCGACCCACACGCTTTCGTGGGCTTCCCATTCAGCAGGCAAGCGCAAAGACTTCGTGCTCAGCATCTTGTCCAGCTAAAGACCGGTCGCTCGGGCTGCCCATAGCGAGTGAGTGCCCCTTCTGGGCCAACGGCATTTGGGCGTTGGAAAATCCAATTTTGCCAAGCGCTCAGGCGCGCAAAGATTTTTGACTGCATGGTTTCAGGGCCGGGGAATCGCAGCGAAGCCTCCATGCCTGTTAAGGCATCGGGCGAAAGCGAAGCCCGCTCCTCGATGGCAATCCGGACATCGTCTTCCCAGTCGATTTCATCAAGGCCAACTGTGGCCAGGCCCAGCCCAACTGCCTCTTTTGCAGAAATCGGCCCTCCAACTCGACGCAATTCATCGAGTTTTCCCGGATCGCCATAGAAACGGGCTTCGAGGCGACTTAGGCCATGGTGCATGGGGAGAAGACCGAAGTTGAGGGGGCTAAGCTGGATGCTTACTGCCTCATTGTCAAGGATGTAAATGCGATCGGAAGCAAGCGCAAGCTCAAAGAGGGAGCCAACAAAGGCCGAGCCCTTGTCGATCAGCGCAAAAAAGCTTTTGCTTGTGACATCAAGCCTCCGAAGCACTCTGGCCTGAAGCGCGATGATTTCCTGTGCAAGCCAGTGGTCTTTGTTTCCTAAGAGGGCCAAGTCAGCCTCGAGCACCCGATGGCCATCACCTTGGGTTTGAAGCACAACGAGACCGATTTCGGGATAATCGAAACGCAACCTCACCAAGGCATCGTCAAGCTCTCGAAAGGCGCGGATCGACCACTGAGAAGCGCCTTCGTTTTGAATCGCCTCGGCGCTCGCTGGAGGGGCTGAATCCGGAGCAAAGATGGTAAGGTAAGCCACGCGCCTGCTCGCATCGATTTCCAAAAGAAGGTGGCGGTAGCGCACAAGGGAGCCATCAAATTGGGGAGCGATGGGTTCAAGCCCAATCCCAGGGCCACGCTTGTGGCTTGGGCGAATCGCCTGCGCCTCTTGAGCGAGTCGCGCCACGTATTCGCTCACCAGGGCTTCAAAACGGCTCTTTGGAGCGATCGCATCGACGAGGCCCCATTCGAGGGCCCGCTTCCCCCGCACCCCCTCGCTCATGGTGCAGAAAAGGTCGGCGATGTCACGGCGAACCTTGCGCTTGTCGACAAGGCGTGTAAGCCCGCCTGTGCCTGGGAGCACGCCCAAAAGGGAAACTTCCGGTAGGCTCACAGCGCTATGGCCATCGTCGACAAGGAGAATCGCATCGCAAGCGAGTGCAAGCTCGTAGCCTCCTCCCGCGCAAGGCCCGGAGATTGCTGCGATGTACTTTTGGCCCGATACACACGAAGCGTCTTCGATTGCCAAGCGGGTTTCGTTGGTGAATTTGCAAAAATTTACCTTGAAGCCATGGCTTGAGCCGGCGAGCATGTAGATATTGGCGCCAGCACAAAAGACCCTGTCATAAGCAGATCGGAGGAGCACCACCTTCACTTCGGGGTGCTCGAAGCGCAAGCGATCGATGGCATCGGCAAGCTCAATGTCGACCCCGAGATCGTAGCTATTGAGTTTGAGCTCATAGCCAGGGCGAAAGCCGCCATGGGGATCGACCCTCATGTAAAGGGCAGCGTTTTCTCGATCAACCTCGAGTTTCCAGTGCCGGTACCGGCTTGGATGCACATCGAGTGAAAGCGGAGGCTCTCTTTGAGCGTTCTCAAACATTGGACTCTCCTTTTCTTTGGTAGCACATGGAAAGGCCCAAGCGATGCCTTTTTATCGGATTTCGGAAAGATCCCTTGGCGATTTTTCATTCGAACACTAGGCTCTAGAATGTGGTTCGCGAGCCGCATTTTTACTTCTTTGGGGTACCAGTTTTCGTTGAGCCTTTCCACTGGCTGGTTTCGGCGGTTTTCGGTGTTGCAATTCACGGGTTTACGCTTTCAGCGCTGATTTGGGTTCTTCTGGTTTTTGTCGGCGTGCTTTGCCATGAGCTTGGCCATGCGCTTGTGGGCCGGCGTTTTGGGCAAGAGCCGATCATTGTGCTCAGCGGCTGGGGCGGTTTCACCGCATGGCTCCATCCAAAGACGCTGAGCGCTGGGCAACAGATTCTTGTGTCTTTTGCCGGGCCTGCCGTTGGGCTGGTGCTTGGAGGAAGCGTTTGGCTTTGGTCAACCCATGCCTCCTTGCCTCCTTCTCCGGTATTTTCAAGGGCAGTTTCTGATTTCATTTGGGTGAATCTCGGCTGGGCGATTTTCAATCTCATTCCGGTTTTCCCGCTCGATGGGGGCCAGATCAGCAAGGCGATTTTTGAGCGCTTTTTGGGTCTCCGGGGGCTCAAGTGGGCCCATTTGTTTTCAATGGCTCTCGCCATTGGCTTGGCCCTCCTGGCCCTCCCGATGAGGGCATACCTTCTCGTTTTGGTTTTCGGGCAGCTTGCGATCCTGAACTGGAGCCATTTTCAGGCCAGTCGCCGCTGGGTGGTTCGCGAGGGAAGGCCTTTTGGCAATGACGAAAGCGACACAGACAGACTGGTCGCGCGCGAAGCCGCGCGCACCACTTTTCGCGCCGAACTCCAGCGTGGCTGGCAAGCCCTCGAAGATCGGAGGCCCGCATTGGTCCGGAGCATCGCTGAGTCGCTCCTTGTGCGGGCAGAAAACGACGATCAGCGCTACGAGGTCCTGCACATGCTTGCCTGGGGCCGATTGCTCGATGGTGATCCTGAAGGAGCCCTTCGGGCGATCCGAGAGCTGCCTTCTGGCAAAGCCCCAGATGCCTTGCTTGAAGGTTCGATTCGTCTTGAGCTTGGGGACGCCAAAGGGGCGCTTCCGCTTTTGGCCGAAGGCATTCGTGGTCGGGGGGACGATTTTGTTGCCATTCGCTTGGCAAAAGCCGTGGCTTTGACAGGAGACATTCGGCCTGTGCTTGAGCTCCTCGCCCAAAGTGAGGTCGCCAAAGAAATCGGTCCTCGGGCATTTCAGGTGATCTTCGAAGAAGTCTTTCGCTCAAAGCGCTATCTCGAAGCGGCTGAGCTTGGAAAAGCGCTCTTTGAGCGCTTCCAACAAGGCCGCGATGCCTTCAATGTGGCCTGCGCTTTGGGACGTGCCGCAAAAAGCCACGAGGCCCTCGAGTGGCTCGAGCGCGCAATCGATGCAGGCCTCGAGGATCCGAGCGTGCTCGACACGGATGCTGATCTTTCTTCCCTTCGCATGCTTCCTGAGTTTCAATCGTTGCGTCAGCGTGCTGGTCTTTCCTAGGGCAGGGAGTTTTCCGTGCAAGAGAAGCACATCCTCATCCGAATCGAGCAGTGCCTGGCCCTGGCCCAGGCAAGCAATTGCCCTCGCCGCAAATTTGGGGCGCTTCTTCTCGACCCGAAGCGCAATGTTGTCCTTATGGATGGCTATAATGGCGGGCCACGCGGAGGAAGTCGCCTCTGCGGCGGAGAGGTTTGCTTGCGTGACGAATTGGGTATTCCGTCAGGGACACGGATAGAAATCGGTTGTCATCACGCGGAAATGAACGTGATCTGCAACGCTGCAGCAGCAGGTGTTCCTTGCGCAGGAGCGTGGTTAATTGTAACAGGTGAGCCTTGCCTCCTTTGCGCAAAGCTCATTCACCATGCAGGGATCACCAAGGTGATCGTGGTTCAGGGGGGCTATAAAGGTGAAAATGGGATCGATTACCTCAAGCAAAACCACGTCGAGGTCGAGTGGAGGAGCCTTCCGCAAAACCCAAAATCACTTCAAGAATCCAATGTTTTTAAAAGGAGTGGATCTGAAATCGAGGACAAATCCCTTCCCAAATGAAAGCGATCAATCTGTACGGTTGTTTTGCCACCTAAGGATTCACCTTCTTTGGCATGGTGGGCCTCCTTTTCACCCAAGTCGTGGACACTCTCCCCAGATGGAATAGAAGGGTAAAACCCCATGTCAGCACGTGAGTTGATCGTTCTTGGGACTTCGAGTCAAGTTCCAACCCGCTTTCGAAATCACAATGGCTACTTCCTTCGATGGGATGACGAAGGGATTCTTTTTGACCCCGGAGAGGGCACGCAACGCCAGATGATTTTTGCAGAAGTGACAGTGACTCAGGTGACGAAAATATGCATCACCCACTTTCATGGAGACCACTGCCTTGGTTTGGCGGGCCTCCACCAGCGGATCAGCCTCGATCGTGTTCCCCACGAGATCGAGGTCTATTTTCCGGCTTCTGGCCAAGTCTACTATGAGCGCCTTCGGCATGCTGCGATCTACCACAATGTGGGCAAGGTGATCCCGCGACCGATTCGGCAGGAGGGGGTTGTGTGCAAAACCGACAAATTCCAAATCCGTGCCCTTCGTTTGGACCATGGTGTTGAAACCTTTGGCTACCGGCTGGAGGAGCACGACGGCCGCACCATGCTTCCTGAGCGCCTTGAAGCAGCGGGGGTAAGGGGGCCAGCAATCAAGCAATTGATTCGGCAGGGCGAGCTGGAAGTCAACGGCCGCGTTGTTCGGCTCGAGGAGGTCAGTGTTTTCAAAAAAGGGCAAGTGTTTGCTTTTGTGATGGACACTCGCCTTTGTGAAAATTGTTTTGAGCTGGCCAAGGGAGCAGATCTTTTGGTTTGCGAGGCCACTTATCTTTCCGATGAGGAGCGGGAAGCGCGCATGCACGGGCACATGACGGCAAGGCAAGCAGGTCGGCTGGCGCGTGAAGCCAAAGCGAGAAAGCTCGTGCTCACGCACTTTTCGCAGCGCTATACCTCGGTCAAGCCCTTTATCGAAGAAGCGCAAGCGGAGTTCGATGGGGAAGTCATCGCCGTCCGCGACGGAGATCGGGTGCCTGTGCCAAAGCGCCAAGGCCTGCCCCAAGAACAAGAACCTCAAGAAGTTCCAAAAGGGTTTGACGCAGGCTCCCAGTCCCTACCCTTTTTTGGGGAGGGAAAGTGAACGAATGGGGGAGCGTGGTGGAACATGCCTTGAAGAAACAGAAGGTGCTTGTGGCTGGGGCAGGGGTGAGCGGGCTTGCTGCTGCCCTGAGGCTTGAGGAGCTGTGTCCAGAGGCATCGATTGCGATCTGGGAAGCTTCTCCTCGGGTAGGAGGCTGGATAGGCACGGAAGTATTGGATGCGAGAGAGCTTGGCTCTTCTTACAAAGGGCCCCTCGTGGTCGATCTTGGCCCGGATTCAATCGTGCGCGAGGAAGGGAAGCTCCCCGAATTGATCGAGCGGCTTGGCCTTTTGGGCCGGATTGTAGAGACTCGAAAAGATCGCCACGGGGCTTATGTCGTTTACCGGGGGAGGCTTACGAGGGTTCCTCGCGGCTTTGGGCTTGTGGGCCCAGGTGACCCTTGGGCATGGCTCAAGGAGGCACCGCTTTCCATGAGAGGGCGCCTTCGGGCCCTCGCCGAACCCTGGATCAGGCCAAGGCCAGCTTTGGCGCGTGAGAGGGGAGAGACCCTCGCATCCTTTGTCCGCCGCCGCTTTGGATGGGAGCTTTTTGAACAGCTCGCGGAACCCCTTGCGGCAGGGATTTACGGAGTTGGTGGGGAAGCAATTGCAATTCAGGCCACTTTACCGCGCTTTGTGGAGATGGAAAAAACGGAAGGAAGCGTGCTTTTAGGGCTCCGAAAGGCCCAAAGGAGCGCTTCAAAAACAGAAGGCGCCCGCTACGGGCTTTTCGCTTCTTTTGATCTTGGAATGGGGGTGTTGATCGATGCGTGCTCTCAGAAGCTAAAAGGCGTTATTCACTTGAATCGCCCGATCTTCAAGCTCGAGCGAGAAGGCCATGGCTTCATTGCGGTGGATGAGAGAAAAGAGAGCGAGCGCTTCGATGCAGTGATCATGGCAACGGGGGCAAGGAAGGCCGCTGGGCCGCTTGCGGCGTTGGACTTGAGGCTTTCCGAGCTGATGGGCAGCATCGGGCACGGCTCCGCAGTCACAGTGACCATGGTCTGGAGGCGCGAGGAAATTCCCCACCCCCTCGATGCCTATGGCTTTGTGGTGCCGCGCGTGGAAGGCCGGCGCATCCTCGCTTCGACCTGGTCAAGCGAAAAGTGGCCCAACCGCGCCCCTCCTGATCTTGTGCTCATCCGCGTTTTTTGTGAGGGAAAAGGAATCGATGGGCGCGATGACGACCTTTTTGTTTTCGAAGCCCGAAGGGAACTTGCAGACCTTATGGGGATCACTGCCCCCCCCCGTTGGTCAAAAGTCGTGCGCCATGAGCAAGCCATGCCGGTTTATGGGCCCTTTCACATGAAGCTCAGGGCACAGGTCGAAGAAATTCTCAAGGCACAACCTGGTCTCGGGCTGGCCAGTAACTCCCTTTGGGGTGTGGGAATTCCCCAAGCGATCCGGGCAGGCGAACGAGCAGCAGAAAGGGTTTCAAGGCATCTCAAGGGACTTCCCCCCCTTTCAGAGGTGCAGGAATGAGCGGATCTTTCGTTTTTGTTGTCACAAATCCATCGAGCAACCGATTTGCCAAGGCAGAAGTGGGCGTGCGCTACCCCGAATTGCGCTTTGCGTACTCCCGTCCTGGGCTTTTGACCTGGAAGTGCGAAAAGGCCTCCCCTGAATTTGGAGCCAATCTCGTTTTTGCTCGTGTCTCTGGTCAATCGATTGGGCTTTTTGAGTCCATAGAAGAGGCCATTGAAGAGGCCCGCAAACGCTTTCCAGAGGCAACGTGCGCTCATGTTTTTCCAAGGGATCCCCACAACCAAGAAGCCTGGGCGGAAAGCGAGCGGCTCGCGCAGTTGGTTCAAGCGCAAGGCCTGCGAATTGGCTGCGCCCAGGGCCAAGAACTCGTGCTTGACTTTGTTGTGGCCCCAAAGGAACCCCTCTTTGTTGGCTGTCATCGCCATTTTCCCTTTCGCTGGGCTTGTCCCGGAGGTTTGCCTCGTTTTTCCCTGCCCGAAGCGGCACCATCGCGTGGATACCTCAAGCTCAAAGAAGCGCTTCTTTGGAGCGGGATTGAGCCTCGGCCTGGCGAAATCGCGATTGAACTTGGCGCAAGCCCAGGTGGGAGCAGCTGGGCGTGGTTGGAAATGGGCCTTGAGCTTTGGGCATTTGATCCAGCCCCACTTGATCCAAGGCTTTGCGCCTTTTCGAAGCAACTCGGAGGTCGCTTGCACTTTTTTCAGGAAGCATGCGGCGCCATCCGTCGCGCCCATCTTCCGCGAAAGGCTCACTACCTCGCCTCTGACCTCAATCTCGCTCCCCAAGTGGCCATGCGCTATGTCCTGCGGACGGCATCCCACTTTCGAAGCTTCCGCGCCCTCTTTGTGACCCTCAAAATCAACGATGACCTTGTGCTCAAAGCCCTCCCCTCGATCATCGAATCTTTGCGGGGCATGGCTTTCGGCCTTGGCTTGGAGCATGTTCGGGCCACCCATCTCCCAAGCCACGGCCGGGAAATCCTGGCAGTGGCCTTAAGAAAAGACAAGCCTTGATGGGCCCATCGCTAGGCCATGTGAATCTGAAGAATGGCTGGCCTTAAAAGCAACGCCATTTCCTCATACTCGCAAAAGAGAGCGGCTTCGATGCCAATTGAGCCATCCTTGAGCCGCTTGGTCCAAGCAAAGGTCGGGTCAACGCCAGCAAGCTCAGGGCGCTCAGGAGGCGGCCTCCAAGAAGTGCCAAGGTATTCGCTCGATTGAAGCATGTCGGCCAAGCCCTCTTCGTCGACAAAAGCCGACGCCACAGTGTTGTGAAATAGCGGAAGCTCGTTGAGGGTTTGCACTGCCATCGAAACATCATCGAGCTCGACTACCTTGGCATAGCGCATTTGGCGAAGCGCTTCTTGGGTTTTGGCGGCTTCTTCAATCACAAAACGCATCTCGCCGCGCTTGACCCGCTCCAATGTGCCCAAGGCCACAACCGACTCCTCCATCGCCTCCTTGAGAAGGTCGAGATCCCCATCTTCAAAAATTGAACGAAAGTCAACTGCAAGATCTTCTGGGAGCAAAATGTAAGCATCCTCATCGGAAAGGTGGTAGGGGGGAAGGACTGGGAGATACGAGGGAGGTTGCCCCTTTTCGATGCTTCGCCTTAATCGGGCAAGTTCTTCTTTTTCGGCTTGGAGAAGGACGAGGGGAACCCCTTCGATCTGCTCTACCCATTTTTCTGCTGGGGGAAGGTTCAAGGTCTCAAGCGGCATGGCTTGACCCTCCACGAAAATGGAGGTCCAAGTCAAAAAATCCACCATGCCCTTTTTTCTGAGCTGGCTATACTGTGCAACCAATGGCTTCACGCCGCTTTGAAGGTTCAACCACCTCGGATTCGACCAACAAAGGCCAAAAAGCAGAGCGCCTCGATGCCCTTCTTGGCATGGAGTGGTTTCCAGATTACTTCGCCTACGCACCAGGAGCGCTTGCCTTGCGCGAGTGTGTGCGCTTGGCAGCCATGCAAGGGATTGAGCTCCCCGAGCCCATTCTCGATGTGGGCTGTGGCGATGGGATTTTCGCGCGCCTTTGTTATCCCGATCGCCAGGTTTGGGGCATCGACATCAACCCGACCGAAATCCGAAGGGCCCAATCGACGGCTGCTTACTCAACCCTGATTTGCGGAAATATCGTGACTTGTGACCTCCCCAAGTCCTATTTTCGAAGTGCGATTGCCAACTGTTCCCTTGAGCACGTGCCTGATTTGCACGGAGCCCTTCGGACCATCCATCAGGCCTTGGTTCAAGGAGCACCCTTCGTTTTGATAGTGCCCACCCCTACTTGGACCCAGGAGCTGGTTGTGCCCAAGCTCCTTGAGGGGCTGGGGCTCTCAACCCTTGCGCGCACTTACCGCGATGCCCTCGATCGGGTGTTTTTTCACGTACATCTTTACGATGCGCCGAAGTGGCGTTCAATCCTCGAAGAAGCTGGCTTTGAGGTCGAGTCCGTAAAGGGCATCGTTTCAAAGGGTGTGACTGCTGCTTTCGACCTTTTGCTCTACCCAAGTGCGATTGGCTGGCTGATCAAACAGCTGACTGGTCGATGGACCCTGCTTCCAGGTTTGCGGCGCGGTCTTGCGCCGCTTTTTTGGGCATTGATCCATGCGACAGTTGCCCGTTTTGAGGAAAGCGATCCGTCTCGAGATCACGCTGGCGAATTCGTTATCTGTGCCCGAAAGCGCTAAACTAAATCAGGTCTTCTGATTCAAACGAGCATGTCCTTGTTTCGCACTCCCTACTTCATCAACCACGATCGGCGCGAACGTTTTCCTTGGTCCCTCTACCACCGCCCCCTCCAAGTCGGCTTTCGGCGGATCATCGGAGCGGCCAAAGAACGCCTCCGTCGCACGCCCCGGGTGCTTGTCGTGGGCTGCGGGCTTGAGCCCATTTTTCCAGGAGTCGATGCGATTTTTTACGGCTGTGACATCGATCCTTATGCCATTGAGGCCTGCCGCAAGCGTTATCCGGGGATGGCAGAGCGCTTGGCGATTTGCCCTCACCCTTATGCCCTTCCAGAGGAGGAAGCTTTTCGAAATCCCTTCGACGTGGTCTTGGCCAAGGAAGTGATCGAACATGTGGAAGATCCCGAGCGCTGGGCTCGGCTCTTGGCTGAGCGTGTCGCTCCGAGGGGTTCGCTTGCGCTTTCGACACCGAATTATGGGCCCGAGTCGACACTTGGCCTGATCGAGCGCACGGCACTCGAATGGATTGCGCGTTTCGACGGCTACAGCCGCCGCCACATCCATCTTTCCAAGTTCGACCGCAAGCGCTTGGCAAGCCTTGACTTGGGTCCAGAGATGGAGCTCATCGAAATCGATATCCCCTGGACCCGATGGACCCTCCTTGGACATTGGCGCCGTCTTGGCCCATCGACCTGAGGAAGCTGTGCTTCTTTGCGCTTTGAGCGCTTGGGTTTTTTTGGCCGCTTCTTGTTTTGCCCTGAGCTTCTGCGGGCGAGGCGCAGAAAGCCAAGCGGAAAAGCTTTTGGCCACTTCGATTGTTGGAATTGGAATGATCGAAACAGTGATCTTTGGCCTTGGATGGGCTGGCTTTCTTGAGCGCAATTGGATTGCGCTTTGTGGATTTGTGCTTGGGCTTTTTGCAATTGTCTCTGCGTTTTCCAATTTGAATCGTGCTCGGGGCACCGCGCTTTGGTCTGCTTTCACTGCCATGGTCCGGGCACCTTTCGCCCTTGCCTCTGCCTTGCTCAAGCTGCGAAGCCCTGCGCTTTTGACCTATCTTTGGACCATTGGCCTTGGGCTTTGGACGGCGTGGCTTGCCTACCTTGCTCCATCGGGATCTTGGGATGGGATTTGGTACCACGAGCCCATGGTGGGCTTTGCCCTTCAATACCGAGGCTTTCAAAGAGTCCCCTTGCCCTCAAATCTCGAGATGATCAATGGCTATCCCCGGGGCGCTGAGAACCTCATGATTTGGGCAGTGGCCCTCCTTGACCGCCGCCTAATCGATGCTGTCCCAAGCCTTGCCTTTGCGATGGCAGGACTTGCTGTTTACGTTCTCGCACGGCGTCATGGTGCAAGCCTTGCTGGCAGTGTTGGCGCCTCCGCCGTGGCTTTGACAATTCCCGGCGCTGCCCTGCAGCTCAGAAGCACCTACGTGGACCTTGTGGTCTTGGCTGCAATCTTGGCATCGCTCGCCTTTGCAACGCGCCCACACCTACGAGCAATTGACGTCTGGCTTTCCATGATCTCGCTTGCATGGCTCGCTTCGGTCAAGGCCAATGGCCTTTTTTTTGCGGTTTTAATTGGGACTTGGCTCTTTTTTCGAATCGTGCGAATGGCTTTTCGAAAGCCGTCTTTTGCGTGGCCCCTTTTTGGTGCATTCGTTTTTGGGCTTTTGTTTTTTGCCCTTTTTGCGTTGCCGACTTACCTCCGAAACCTATTGCTTCACTCAAATCCATTTTGGCCTTTGCGTTTTGAATTCTTCGGTTTTAAGTTTGAGGGGCCAATCGACGCGGGTCATATGCAAAGGGGGTGGGACTACATCAAAAACGAGCTTTTTGGCCCACCCCACTTTGGCGAGGACTACCATGACACAGGGCAGCATGCGTATGGCTATGGGCTGCCATTTGTCGCTTTGCCGATTTTTGTGATTGCTTTTTTCGCTTTGCTCGAAAGGCTTTTTGTGCGTGAGGAGGGAAATCCCATCCGCCACCCTCATGGCTTGTTTTTTTCTTTGTTGATTGGCGCGCTTGTCCAAGCCACTTCGCCTGGTCACCATTGGGCCCGCTTTAGCCTTGCTTTCCCTGCGATCGTTTTGGTTATCGTCGCCTCATGGCTTGGGCGACCAGGCCGCCAGCGCTTTGAAGAAGCTGCTTTTTCAAGCATGGCCCTTCTCAATGCGCTGCTCCTTCTTTGGGCTCGCCCTGGTTGGGACGTAACAATTAAGCAAGGAATTGAGCTTGCTCTTATGCCCCCCTCCCAGCGCCGCTTGGCGGAAACGAGCCTTTGCCTCCTTCCTCCGCAAACCCGCCAAGCGCTCGAAGAAGAGATCGGTCCAGGCGATGTCGTGGCATTTAGCGAGGACATTGGCTTTATTGGCAACCTTTGGAATGAGCAATTTTCCAATCGTGTGCTCTTTGTTCCATTTCGCTCCTCGAGCAATTTTCTCAGCGAGCTCGACCGCGTGAATGCAAAGTGGGTGTGTGTTCGTTCTGGAAGCATTCATGCGGCGGCTCTTTTGGCTTCTTCCCAATGGGTCCGTCTTGGGCCTGCGGCCTTTGCAGACGAGATCTACGCACGCCGGAAAAAAAATTCGCCTTGACCCTTGCATCGTTTGGTTGTCTGCTCCAGGTGTAAAGCCATGTCCAAGCGCAATCCTTCAAAGAAAAAAACGAAGGACGCTTTGGTTGCCTCTAAAGAAGCCCTCGCTTTGCGCAATGGGCCCCATCAAGAAGTCCTCGAGCCCAGCGAGGAAAGAGACTGGAATGAAGCTTCAGCTGAGCTTTCGGATGAGGAGCTTTCGGACGAAGAAATCGCGAGCAGCTTGGATGGCATCGATGGGTTCGAGGAAGTGGAGGTCCCGTCTTCTTCGACAGCAATTGTGAAAAGTGAGGAGGACGGCTCGTCCATCGATCCTTTGCAAGCCTATATCCGCGACATTCAACGCTACCCCTTGCTTACGCCTGAGGAAATGCAGGCCTTGGCCATCCGCTACGCCACAACGGGAGACATCGAAGCCGCTCGAAAGCTCGTCACATCAAATCTCCGTCTTGTCGTAAAAATCGCGTATGATTACCGGCGGGCCTACCGAAACATCCTCGACCTCATCCAAGAGGGGAATATCGGCCTCATGCAAGCCGTAAAACGCTATGACCCAAGCCGAGGTGTCAAGCTTTCAAGCTACGCAGCATGGTGGATCAGGGCCTACATATTGCGGTTTATTCTCAACAATTGGCGCCTTGTAAAAATCGGAACCACCCAAGCCCAACGCAAGCTCTTTTTCAACCTCAAGAAAGAAAAAAACAGGCTGGCCGCAATGGGGATTGAGCCAACTGCCGAGCTCATTGCCGCAAACCTCGATGTTCCAACGGAAGAAGTGATTGCAATGGATCGGCGCCTTTCGGGCTCTGAGCTTTTGCTTGACGTGCCTGTATCAACTAACGTCGAAGGCAAGCCAACCATGCGCGTTGATGCCCTGCCATCGGGTGATCGCTCGATCGACGAGTCGCTGGCCCATGGCGAAATTCACGAAATCATTTCGCAAAAGCTCCACGAATTTGGTAAAACGCTCACAGGTAAAGACGCAATTATTTTCCACGAACGGCTGATTGCAGAGGAGCCAAAAACCCTCCAGGAACTTGGAGATCGCTTTGGGATTAGTCGCGAGCGGGTTCGTCAAATCGAAAAGCGCCTTCAGGATCGAATCCGCTCTTTCCTCGAAGCCCACATTGAAAAGTCTGCCTTGATTCCCTAGAAAAGGCCTTACTCCTCTGCCTTGGCCTTTCCCCAGAGGGCATCGAGCTCAGAGGGGCTTAATGAAGTAAGGTCCATGCCTTGCTCTTTGGCTTTTTGCTCGACGCGCTCGACTCGCTTGGAAAAGCGAGAAATGGCTTGGCGCAAGGCAGATTCTGGATCGATTTCGGCCCAACGGGCCCAATTGACAATTGCAAAAATGAGATCGCCAAGCTCTTTTTCCATGAGCTCTTTGTTGTTTTGCTTCGAAGCTTCATCGAGCTCAGCGAGCTCTTCATCGATTTTCGACCGGACCTCTTGCTGAGAACACCAATCAAAACCCAAGCGAGCCGCCTTTTCACTGATTCTCCAGGCGCGAAGAAGAGCGGGCATGGCTTGGGGAACTCCGCTCAAAATGCCCTTTTCTTTGGATTTGCGTCGCTCCCAAGCTTCAAGAACTTCTTTGGAGTTTGCATAAAACTCTGAACCAAAAACGTGAGGGTGTCTTTTGATGAGTTTTTGAGAGATTGCCGCAATCACATCATCGATGGCAAAAGCCCCCTCTTTACGCGCAAGCTCTGCCTGAAAAACAATTTGAAGCAAAAGATCGCCGAGCTCCTCACAGAGGGCCTGGAGATCACCGCGATCGATGGCTTCGGCCACTTCATGGGCCTCCTCGAGCACGTAAGGCCTAAGCGTGCGAAAGCTTTGCTCCCGGTCCCATGGGCATCCACCAGGCCCAAGCAAGCGTTGCATGATCGCAACAAGATGAGGCAGGGTTTCGCCCTTTTGGGCATGAAGAGGATGGATGGGAGGAATCAGTTCCTCAAAGCGGTTAGGAGTCATGGGCATGGGATGAGTCAAGTTCATTTGAATGTCGAGCACGATCAACCCGCCCACTTCAAATTCCAATATTTTTGAGCAAGACAATTTAAAAAAATCAGCTATTCAAAAAACGTGGCGCGCATCCTTCACATTGAAGATGATGAGGGAAGTAGGCTGCTTGTGAGAAAGCTTCTTCAGGCCTTTGGCCATGAGGTGGTTGAAGCCTTAAGTGGGGTCGAAGCGATTCGATTGGCACAAAGCCAATCTTTTGACCTCGTTTTGGTTGATATCAACATCCCAGAGCTCGACGGATACGAAGTGGTCCTCCGCCTCCGCAGCATCGAAAGCCTTTCTTCGGTTCCGATTGTGGCAATCACAGCAGAAGGTGACCAAGAAACGAGCCAAGCCGTGGGATGCGATGCTTTTATCGAAAAACCGATTGATGTCGCAAGCTTTCCTCAACAAATTTCAATGCACTTGGAAAAGAAGTCTCGACCTCCCTTTCCCTGCTCCCCTTTGCTTAAGGCTTCGCAAAGGATTGTTCAAAGGCTTGAACAAAAAATATGCGCCCTTGGTGAAGCAAATCAGCGGCTTGAGGAGCTCATCCGCCGCAGAAGCGACCTTCTCCGCAATCTGAGCCATGAATTCGTGACGCCTCTTACTCCCGTCCTTGGCCACCTTAAGCTCCTCCTCTCGGAGGAGCTTGGGCCTCTTAACCCCGCGCAACGGGATGCCCTTTTGGCAATTGATGGTGGCCTGGCTCGGCTCCGTGCAGTGCTCGACACTTTGCTCGATGTGGCAGCCCTTGAAACAGGGCGACTCCACTTTTTTGCTCGCCCCTACGATTTCGTACGCCTCGTCCGCCGCGTTATCCAGGAGCAGCGCAGCCGAATGCTCGATCGCAAGCTTGAATTTCACGCCCTCATTCCAGAAAACCCATGCCCTGCCCATGGAGACGCGGAAAAGATCCGGCGCGCAATTGTTCATCTTTTGGACAACGCCTTGAAATTCACCCCCCCTGGGGGGCTTGTTGTGCTTGCGGCATGGACAGAGCCTCTTCTGGGCGTTGCCGTGGCGGATAGCGGCCCTGGCATCCCCAAATCACGTCTTGACAAGGTGCTTGAGCTTTTCTGCCAGGGTGATTCCTCACTCACCCGAAGTGCTGGAGGGCTTGGCCTTGGACTTGCCTTCGCAAAGCGGGTGGCTGAAGCCCATGGTGGAAGGCTAAGCATTGAAAGCCCACCTCTTTCTGTTCCAAAGGTCGAACCAGGAATCGGCCAAAGGCTCAAAGGCACCCTTGCCAAAATCGAGTTTCAGGTCCAGCCTCACATTCCCGCCTCATCTTCGATGTGAATCTTCTGTGTGAGCCCATGCAGCCCAAGCGCAGGATTTATCTCGATCATCACGGAGGGGCTCCGCTTGATCCCAGAGTAAAAGAAGCGATGCGAGCAGTGCTTGAGGAGGGCTTTTTTGCCAACCCATCAAGCACTCACCAAGAAGGAAGGAAGGCCCGGCAAGCGCTCGAGGAAGCGCGGGAGCGCGTTGCGAGCGCATTGGAAGTCTCTCCGCTTGAAGTGGTCTTTGTGTCGGGCGGGACTGAGGCCTGTAACCTCGCCATCTTTGGGACGCTCTCTTTGCCCGGGCCCTGGGGTGTGGTGAGCTCAACCATCGAACACCCTGCTGTTTCTGAAGCGATTGCAAAATTTGAGCGACAGGGAATCCCTTGGATTCGCTGGGACCTCCACAATGAAAGCCTCCTCCCCGAACTTGCCCACCGGATCGAAGAGGCGGGAGGCAGAAAGAGGCGCTGGCTTCTCGCCGTCCAGGCGGTTTCTCATGAAGTTGGAATCGTTTTCAATGTCGAGAAAATTGTTTCCCACCTGCCCCCAGATGGCATTGTCTTTGTGGATGCTTGCCAAGGGCTCGGAAAAATAGAAGTTTCGCGTTTCCTAAAAAAGGGTTGGATGGTGGCGCTCTCTGGGGCAAAATGTGGTGGTCCTTTGGGAAGTGGTGCCCTCATCGTTCCCAGAGGAGTTGAGCTTGAGCCCCATCACCTTGGCGGTCCTCAGGAGCGGGGTCGTCGGGCTGGAAGTCCAGACCTTTTGGCTCAGATCGGGTTTGGCTGGGCTTGCGCTTTTGTGGAGGAGCGTCGAAAACAAGTGCAAAACATCCGGAGGCTTCGGGATCGCCTTGAGCAATCGCTGATCGCCTTGGGAGGGGTGGTCAATGGCTGTGAATTTGAGAGGGTGGCAACCGTCACAAACCTTTCCTTTCCTGGCTGGCGCAAGGTGCTTTTGGTGGCTGCCATCGACCTTGAGGGTGTTTCTGCCTCGCCGGGAGCTGCTTGCTCGAGTGGCCTCGACCAGCCATCCTCAGTGATTCGGGCTCTCTACCCACATGAGCCTTGGCGGGCCCAAAGCTGTGTTCGTTTTTCCCTCGGTCCCGAAACAAAAGAAGAGGAAATCGACGAGGCGATTTCAATCATCGAACGCGTGCTTAGACGTGCTTCTTATGGATAAAGCCAGTTTTTTACCCACCCATCTGGAGTGCGCTCAAAACGCACCCTTTTGTGGAGGCGATACATCCCCTCAAGCCAATACTCAGCGCGCTTCACTTCAAGCCGGTAACCACCCCACTGGGGAGGCCGACCCACCTCTTTTCCTTCAAAATGCCTAGAAAACTCATGGTATTGCTGGATGAGGGCTTCCCACGACTCGAGGATTTGGCTTTGCTTTGAGGCCCAGGCGCCGATTTGACTTTCTCGAGGGCGCTCGCGAAAGTAGATATCGCTTTCTTCGTCATTTAGAGGAAAAGCCTCGCCCTCAAAACGCAACTGGACACCAGTTGTGGTGAAGTGGAAGGCGATGGCCGCTCGCCGATCGCGCGCAAGGTGCTTTCCCTTTTCGCTCTCGCGATTGGTGAAAAAGCGCAATCCCCGCTCATCTGCGCCTT
>JANWYL010000080.1 GCA_025056955.1 Sandaracinaceae bacterium
AGTCTGCGCAAGCTGCGCTCAGCTATGTTCGAACGCGGGCCAAGCAATTTGGCATCCCTGAAGATTTCCTCGAAAAGCACGATATCCACATCCACATTCCAGCCGGAGCCATGCCCAAAGACGGGCCAAGCGCTGGGGTGACGATGACTGCGGCTTTGGTTTCGCTGCTCACTGGTGTGCGGGTGCGGCCTGATGTGGCGATGACCGGTGAGATCACCTTGCGGGGGAGGGTTTTGCCGGTGGGTGGGATCAAGGAAAAGGTGCTTGCTGCCCACCGTGCAGGGATCAAGCGGGTGATTTTGCCCGAACGCAACCTCGTTGACCTCGAGGAGGTTCCGCCAGAGGTCAAGCAAGAGCTTGAATTCGTTGGTGTAAGCCGCATCGATGAAGTGTTGCGCGCAGCGCTTGAGGATCCCTCGCGGATTGGTTTTGAGACAGGGCAAGCCGAGGGGGCAAAGGGGATTGAAGCCCAACCCACGCTTGGATAAACTCGGCCACATGCTTGCGTGGGCCTGTGGGTGGAGGAGGCAAGTTGCTCTGGGTTTTGTAGTTGCACTTTTGGGTAAAAGTCTCGCTTTTGCGCAATCAACGGGGGAAGCAACCGAAGGGGGAAATTCGAGGCTAATAGGCGAGCTTGGGTTTTATCTGCGTGAACAATCTACAACGATTGTGCTCCTTCCAATTCTATATGATATATCCCTTGAGGTTGCGCGCTTTTCAAGAAAGTTAGGACTTGCTTTTGATGTATCCACGCGAGCAGTGGGGAGCTTCATCAGAGAGCAAGTTTCAGATCCTCCCCTTACTCCTCGGGAAGAAAAGGCCGCGCACTGGCGCTTAGGGAACATCTACTTAGGCCATTGTTTGGTGATTCAACCTTCACCTGAGTTTCGGGTGAGGGTGGGGTCAGGTGTGGTTGCGCCGGTGATGAACGCGTACAACGCGCGTTCACGAGAGCCTAGCACACCATCTTCCCTTGGCCTTTCTTCGGACTCTTCGGCAATTGCGTTGACAACGTTATCTACGGCTCCAAATGGTGGGTGGGATTCGTGGCTCGTCTGGAGGGGGTGGTTGCCTTTTGTGTTGAAAGGAGACGTTCAATACCGCCACGAGTATTTCTTCGTTGGAGGTGATTTGGGGTTGGGTGTGGGTGTTCCCGTGATCGATGAAGTGGAAGACCAGATTCCCTTCGCTTTCCAGGCTGGGGCTTATGCAGGAGGGCGACCGATTCGAGAGCTTTCAATTGGCATGCGCTTCCAAACAGTTGTGACAGACAGGTCTCAAGGAAGAGCGGATCGGGATCCCTCAGCCATTGGCTTTGCTTCACTGGTTCCATTTCTAAGGGTCGAATTCAAGGTCAAGGGTCTGGGTTTTCTCGAAGGTCGATTTTTCATAAGCCTTGCGGACAATGGTGTGTACGAGGCGCTGGGGGAAAAATCATGGGGCATTTATCTACTGGGCGGAAGTTTCTCTGATTTGTGATTTTGTTGGGGCGGCTTCTGGGGGGCCAAACGCCCCAGAGTGAGGCGGAGGCGCCGGGGGGTGGAGGGCCTTGGCGATGGCGTGGCCAGTGGGGGTAGGGAGGGAGGCCAGGGCGTGGGGAGGGCCTTGGGCGAGGAGGCGGCTTCCGTTGGGGCCAGCACCTGGGCCCAGCTCAAAGATGCAGTCGGCGATTGGGGCAAGGCGGAGGCTGGCATCGACCACGATCACGCTGTTTCCTTCGCGAACCAGTCGATCGAGGCCATCGGCAAGGAGGGCGAGATCTTCCATGTGGAGGCCTCGGCTTGCTTCGTCGAGAAGGTAAAGGGTGCTTCCAGTGGCCGAGCGGGAAAATTCACGGGCAAGGCGCAGGCGCTGGCGCTCGCCTCCTGAGAGGGTGCTGGTCGCTTGGCCGAGGGGGAGGTAGCCCAAGCCAAGCCAACGCAAGGCTTCGAGTCGGGTGGCAATCGGAGGGATGCCAGAGAGGAGCTCGATTGCGTCCTCAGCGGGCATGGCGAGGAGGTCCGCAATCGAATGGCCACGGTAGCGAACTTCGAGGGTTTCGCGGGCGTAGCGGGTGCCTTGGCAAATTTCGCAAGGGATCGTGGCTTCGGGCAAGGGGGCAAGTTCAATCCGCACGAAACCAAGGCCTGCGCAGTGTTCGCAGCGGCCGCCTGGCAGATGCGTGCCGAAGCGCGAGGCATCGTAGCCACGGGCTTTGGCTTCAGGCAGGCTGGCAAAGAGCTCGCGCAAGGGGGCCATGATGCCAAGGGCAGTGGCGATTGTTGCGCGGGGTGTGCGGCCAATTGGGCGATCGTCGATGACAACGATGCGCTCAAGGTGGCCTTCTTTATGCAGGGGAAAAGGGGGTTTTTGGCCGCGAAGGAGGGCCTCAAGCGAAGCGCTGAGGGCTTCAAGCAAACTGCTTTTGCCACTGCCTGAAGGGCCGGAGATGAGAAGAAGCTGCCCAAGGGGCAAGGAAATCGAGAAATCGCTAAAGTAACGGAAACGCACGGGCCCAAAATGAAGAATGCCCCGGGGCGGATGAGGAGAGCGGGGGCTCAGGCGTTGACCAGAAAGCCAGGGGCCAGTCCGCGAGCCTTGGGCGGTGGCAAGAAGGGCAGGGGGGCCTTCAAAGAGCACTCGGCCGCCCTTTCGGCCTGCGCCTGGGCCGAGCTCGATCACGTGATCGGCCTGGGTGATTACGTTGAGGTCGTGGTCGACAAGAAGCAGGGTATTGCCCGCATCGCGCAGGCGGAAAAGAAGGGGCAGGATTTCAGCGATTTCTCCTGGGTGAAGTCCAGCCGAAACTTCGTCGAAGACGTAGAGGACTCCGGAGACATTTGCTCCGATCCGCGCTGCGATCTGGATGCGTCGCCTTTCGCCCTCAGAAAGCTGGGCCGAAGAGCGATTGAGTTCGAGGTGGCCGAGGCCAAGCGCAAGCAATTTCGAGAGGCGCTCTTCGATTTCGTTGAGCCAGTGGCAGAGGATTTCGCGCTCTTTAGGAGATGGCGCAAAAAGCCTTTGGCGGGAGCTTGCGAAAAATTCGGCAAGCGCTGAGAGGGGCATTGTAAGGATTTCCGCAAGGCTTCGCCCAGACCAATGGACGGAGAGGGCCTCTTTGCGGAGGCGCAAGCCACGGCATTCGGCGCAAGGGAGGGTTTGTAGAGGCCTTTCTTCTTCTTCGCTCTCTTCTGGGTCGGCTTGGGATTTGCGCCTCTTTTGCTTTTTGGAGTTTGCTTGGGCCTCGCAAAAACCCAAGCCCCCACAGGCAGGGCAGGCGCCTTCAGGAAGATTCCACGAGAAGCTCCGAGGGCTTAGGGATGGAAAGGCGAAGCCACAGCTTGGGCAGATCGGCCGCTCGACAAAGAGGAGCTCAGGGCCAGCCTCTTGGACAATCCGCACGATTCCCTCGCTCGTGCGAAAGGCGCTTTCGATGGCTTCAAGCAGCCTGCTTCGGGCCTTTGGGCTGGCCTCAAGGCGGTCGACGATCGCATCGATGCGGGAGGGGGTGCTTTCGAGGAGGGAGGCCCACTCGCCTTCGAGGGGGCGGGGGACGTGGTCGACCAACACCCGCACAAAGCCGCTTTTTCGGGCGTGCGCCAGTGCCATAAGGGGATCAGGGTGGGGGCGCGGAAAAAGGGGGGCTGTGACAAGGAGGCGCTGTGGAGGGCCTTCGAGGAGCTCGGTTGCGAGGCGTTCGGGACTTCGTAGGACAAGGGGTGTGGCACAGGCAGGGCAGTGGGGCTCGCCGAAGCGGGCAAAGAGCATCCGCAAAAGGTCGTGGAGCTCGCTGAGCGTGCCCACCGTCGAGCGGGATTGGACCCTGGGGGCCTCCTGGGCCACAGCAATCGCAGGGAGCAGGCCTTCGATGCGATCGACCTCAGGGCGCACGAGGACCTCAAGCCAGCGCTGGGCCGCTGGACCAATCGCCTCGATGAAGCGCCTTTGGCTTTCCGCAAAGATTGTGTCGTAGACGAGAGAGCTTTTGCCAGAGCCGCTTGGCCCTGTCACCACCGTGAGGGCCCGATGGGGGATGTCGACGTCAATGCCTTGGAGGTTGTGGACACGGGCACCGCGGACGAGGATCTTCATTGTGGCTCTGCCACCTCTGGGTGGGCCTTTGCCAGTTCGATGGCAAGTGCGATGGCCGAACGCATGCCTTGGCTTTCAAAACGCTTTTGACGCGCTGCGTCATAAGCCACGCCATGGTCAACGCTTGTCCGGATGAAAGGAAGCCCCCAGGTCACATTGACGGAGTGGCCCCAGTCGAGAAGCTTTGTGGGAATGGTTGCTTGGTCGTGGTAGAGGGCAACGACCCCTGCCACTTGCCTTTGGGCTGCTTGTCGAAAGGCGCTCTCCGAAGGGATGGGACCTATGACTTCGATGCCTTGGCCTGCCAAAAAGGGATCGCTTTGCAACTTCAAGACAGTAGGGGCGATCACTTCTTTCTCCTCATTGCCAAAGGCCCCAGACTCGCCGGCGTGGGGGTTGAGGCCGCAAACAGCAATTCCAAAAGGCGGCCTTGTTCCAAGGCAAAGCAAGGCTTGGCCTAGGTGACGCACCGTCCGCGCGATGCGCTCGGCCGAAAGGGCATCGGGCACGGCACGAAGGGGCAAGTGGGTTGTGACGAGGCCAACTTTTAGGCGCGGGCCAATAAAGAGCATGCTCACGGCCTCATCTGGAAGGGATGCGCGGCGTGCAAGGTGTTCGGTTTGGCCAACGAAATCGCTGTGACCAGCCATGCGAATTGCTGCTTTTGAGACGGGAGCTGTGACCAGGGCTTGGGTTTCCTTTGACTGAACCGAGTCGATGGCGAGATCGAGGGCGCGGAGGGCAATCGCTCCAGATGCGGGATTGTCCTCATGGGCTTCGATCACCTCTCGATCGCAGGAGCCTGCGTCGACGATTGCAAGAGAAGATGGATCGAGGCCCATCGAGGCGGCGATTCCTTCAAGTTGGGCACGATCACCAAAAAGGACAAAGCCTACCTGCTTTTCTTGCAATTCCTTGATCGAAGCGAGGGCAGCAATGCTTACCCAGGGGCCAACGCCGGCTGGATCTCCTGTGGCAATTGCAATCCGATGGCTAAAGGGCACCTCCTCATTTTCCCACGTAGAAGTGAAAGGGCCAGCGCTTTTCCGCCAATCGCTTGACCAGGAGCACTTGTCGTGCTTCATCCGCACTGTGGCACCCCCTAACCCTTCTCCAAGGCGGTGGAAGGTGATTGTCTCGTCCATGAGCTCAAAAGAAGCCGAAAAGCAGCTTACCGTTCAGGCGAGCGACTGGTTTGACGCATTGCGTCAAGCTTTTCAGGCGCTTGGCGAGGCAAAAAAGCATGGAGAAGCCCTTGTGTGCTTGGTTGGTGCCTCGGCAGAGAAGGTGGTTTTCGACGGGCTAGGGCGCAAGCGCTATGTCCTTAGCCCTGCACGCCCCGCCAGCATCGTGCCCCCTCCACCCACGGGGGCCTCTGAGCCTCCGCCTCGAACCACCCTCGCCTACGAGGACAAAGCTCCCAAAAAGGGGCGTCCATCGAGCGTGCCTCCCCCACCCAAGCATCTTTTCTCAGCTGTGACCGCTTCGCCCAAGGTGCAACCGATCCAGCTGCCCCCAAGCAAGCTTTCTCAGCCGTTCCCATCTTCCCAAGGCCAGCTTTCCCCAGGCGATCAGCGCCTGGCCTTGGTCACGCAGGCGATGGAGGACTTGCCTTTTCTCAGGTCTCCAAAAGAAATCGCCAATTTTGTGCTTCAATTGTTGAGCGAGCTCATTCCCGCGCAGGGGATGCGTTTTGCCTTTTACGATATCGCAAAGGATCGCCTGTGCGTTGCTGCCGCAAGAGGGCTCGAAGGTAAAGCCCAAGAGATGCTTTTTGCAGGCCGAGGACTCGTTAAGGAGGCGATTCAGCATGCGCCGCGGCCTTTGATTGTCGATCGCCCCGAAGAGGACCCCCGCTTTGATGCCCAAACGGACGGGTGGCCGGGCCTTGTGATGGGGTCAACCATCCTTCAGGCGGTGTCCAAAGATGGTCATCTTTTCGGCCTTATTCAGCTTGTTTGCCCTCAAGGGAAAGCGGTATTTGACGAAGGAGATGCCCAAGTCCTCAGCCGGGTGGCGGAGTTGCTCGCCACGTTTTTAAGCTCTTCCGCAATGCGATTTGAATTGTGTGGCAAAGGGTCTCATGAGTGAGCGGGAATTTGAAATCGTTCTTTTTGGTGCAACCGGATTTACGGGAGCCCTTGTGGCCGAGCACCTTGTGGCCAACCACCTCAAGGAGGGCTTGCGCCTCGCTTTTGGTGGGCGCAGCCGCGAAAAGCTCGAGGCCTTGCGCGCGCGCCTTGCCCGTTTTCACCTGCAGGCGGCTGAGATTCCAATTTTTGTGGCCGATGCCTTCGACCGCAAAAAACTTGAGGAGCTTGCCAAGCGCACGAAGGTGGTTGCCACTGCAGTGGGGCCATACGGCAAATATGGTGAGCAGCTGGTCGCTGCTTGCGCTTCACAAGGTACTCACTACGCCGATCTCACGGGAGAAATTCCTTTCATGCGCCGAATGATCGAGCGCTATGAAGGCTTGGCGCAATCGACGGGAGCATGCATCGTCCACGCTTGCGGTTACGATGCAGTTCCATCGGACCTTGGTGCATGGCTCGTTGTGCGCCGGTACATCGAGCAGTTCGATCAGGTGCCTCGAAGGGTCCTCAATGTGGTGCGCAAGGCAAAAGGAGGAGTGAGCGGGGGAACCTTTGCGAGCATGCTCTTTGTTTTGGGAGAGGCAAGCCAAAGCCAAAAGGTGCGCCAGTGGCTAAACGATCCTTTTGCTCTCATTCCAGGGGAGAGGGAGCAAACCCAAGTGTCTTTTTCGATCTGGCCCCGTCACGAACCCCTCATTGGAGCATGGGTTGTTCCCTCTGTTATGGCACGGGTCAATGTGCCAATTGTTTATCGAAGCGCGTGGATTTTGCGCAGAGAAAACAAAATTCCCCCTTCTTTTTGGCCCTACGACGAAGTGATGGAGATGAAGGGAGGAGCACTGGAGGGGGCCCTTCGGGCAAGCTTATTTACAGCTGGATTTGTAGGAGCCCAAGCTGTGCTCTCTTTTGGCCTTGGCCGCTCCCTCTTTGCTTCTTTTGCCCCCTCCCCAGGGGAAGGCCCCCCCCAATCCCTCCAAGAGAAGGGCTACTTTGAGTCGCACTTCATTGCAGAGGGAGAAAAAGGCCTGGTCCAGCTCCGTTTTCGAGGTGAGGGGGACCCTGGCTACGGAGCGACAAGCCGCATGCTTGGCGAAAGCGCCATGTGCCTTGCCCGCGACCTATTGGAAAGCCGCTCTGGCTTTTATACCCCTGCTTCTGCCATGGGAGATGCGTTGGTTCAGCGCCTCCGCCAGCATCGCTTCGAGATCGAATTCGAAACCTAGGTGTTGATTAGGGCGAGGCAGGCTTGAGAGAGCGCTTGCGGTCTCTTCGCTTTTCTTCTTCAACATATTCAAGCACAGCTTCGTGAGATGAGCGATTCCAGCGCACACACCCTGCCGCAATCTCGCGAAGCGCAGTCACTGCCGCGCGGTTTTTGGACTCAACGAGAGGCGGAGCGCCTTTGAGCAACTGCCGTGCCCGTTGAGAGGCAAGCAAAACGAGTGCAAAGCGGTTTTCATCGTGTTCGAGGCAGTCTTCGACAGTGATCCGTGCCATGGCAACCTCGAAGGCGGGGCTTAAGCTAACGCTTGCGCATGAGATTGCAAGTTGTGGCCCAGGGGGTTTGACCGATGCCCTCATTTCGAGCAAGACAATGGAGCCATGACCTCGACAAAGGCCGACATCGACCACTCATATAGCCTTTCGAACGAATTTTTCAGGCTGTGGCTCGACGATAACATGCATTACACCTCGGCGAGCTACATCACAGGAGAAGAGACCCTCGAAGAGGCGCAGTGGAATAAGTGCCGGATTCTGTACGAATACGCCGAAATCACCCCGGACAAGCTCGTTCTCGATATCGGTTGTGGCTGGGGTGCCAACCTTGCCTACCTCGTCAAGCGCGGTGTGAAACGCGCCCATGGAATTACCCTTTCCACTGCCCAGGCCGAGTATGCCCGTGCGAGGAACTTGCCTGGGGTCACCATTTTTCTTGGGGACTTTTTCGAGTTTGAGCCCCCTGAACTTTACGATGCCCTTCAGTCGATCGAAATGATCGACCACGTGGTTTCGCCAGAGCAGGCGAATCAAGGCCTGGCTGTCGATCTCTATCGAAATTACTTCAAGCGTTGTTGGGAAATCACAAAACCAGGGGCTTTTTTTGGCTTTCAAGCGATTTTGCGCGATCGGGTTCCACGTAACCGCAAGGACCTCGAGGACTTGAAGTTTACAGCAGACGTGATTTTCCCGGGGGGGCTCAACCCACGGCTTGAAGAGCTGATCATGGCGATTCGCCCCTACTGGGAATGCTTGGAGATGCGGACCCAGCGCACAAGCTATCGTCGAACCACAGCCGAATGGCTCAAGAGGCTTCGGGCCAACGAAGCGATCATTCGTGCCAAGTGGGGCGATCGCGTTTTTGAGGACTACGATCGCTACCTCAGCACCTGTGTGCGGGCTTTCGATTCCTATTGGTCAAGCGATGTTCAAATGAAACTTCGCCGCTGTGATGAGGCGCTTTGAAGGTGACGAAGGCCTTCGCCATGAGTGAGGCATCAAGGCGAGGCGAGCAAGACGTCCGTGCAACGCTTCTTGGACATGCCCAAGAAAGGGGTGTGCCCAACGCGGTTGAAATCGAGCCGATTCAGCCGACTTCTGAATCCATGGGCGCAGGAAAAGGGGAGGAAGCGCCGGAGGACAGTCGACTTCCTGGGGAGCGAGCGCAGGCCCCCCAAGCCCCTCTTCCAGATCCCATCCCTTGGCCACGGGTGCCTGCTGTTGACATCGATCTCGTCTTTGAGCAGCGCTCAGCACCTTTTTTTGAGCGCCCTTGGGTCTTTGTCGAGGTATGGACCCGCAACACCATCTACGCTCTGGATTCGCGCCTCTTTTGCATTGAGGTGATCGACCGCGCAACCCACCGTCACCTTGAGAGCCATCCGCTGATTGGAGCGCGGCTGGTAGGGGGTCAGCTCCGAAGTGGGGAAACCCTCGAGATTTCACATCCCTTCCCCCGACCAGGAGCAGAGGCGGTGTTTGAACAAGTCAAAGGCAGGCAGGTCCGATTTTCGCGAACTTCTCCGGTTGTGCGGGTTGTTTTGCGCCTGCGGGTGCTTCATGTTTCGCCTGAAACAGGCCTTCCCACATGGGAGGAGCTCACAAGACAGGAACAAGCAAGAAGGCAGTGAACTTGCTCTAAGCCCTAGGGATGTGCTTCTGAATGGTTAGCTGTACTCTACCCGAAGGAGCTCCTGCCCCATCAGCAAAATGCCTCCACTTGGAACATGGGCTTCCCCTCGAATCCGTAAAAAAGTTCCGTTTGAGCTTCCAACATCAACCAAGTAAACCTTTCCATTTGATTCATAAATTCGGCAGTGAAGGCCGGACACGTAGCCGTCTTCTGGGAAGAGAATATCACCCCTTTCCCTGCCAAGATGAAGGCCTTTAGGAGGAATGCAGTAGCAGTTTCCAACGCTCTCCCGACCGATGAGCAAGGCAATCCGACCCACAAAGGGGCCTGCTTGGCTGCCCATGTGTTCCACTCCTTGGACCGGCGCTTTGGGGACAAGGCGTTCAAAACGGATGAGCTCCTGGCCGATTCGGAAAATCGCACCATCTTGAAGCTCGACCGGTTGATCAGGAAGGAGGCGAATGTAGATGCCATTGAGGCTTTGCTCGTCGCGCACGATGAGCCCTTTTGGGCCAAAAACAAAAGTCGCATGGCGTGGCGAGAGATAAGAATCATTCGAGAAGGGTGGCCCACTGTGCCGCCCAATTGTTGTCGTTTCCCCAAGGGGAAAAGACTCACCTGCACTTCCGTCAATCCGAATCACCACCAATGAGCCCCGAGGTGTGGGTGCGACAGCAGGGGATGGGGGAGGTGACGAGGGAGCGATTGGTGTCGGGAGGGGAGCACCGCAATTTCCGCAAAACTTGAAGGTGCGTTGGTTAGGAGTTCCGCATCGCGGGCAATTGATGGTATCAGGTTGGGGGGATACCGAAGGTGGAGATGATGCAGATGAAAAGGAGCGGACTGAAGGTGTTGGCGGATGGGAGTGGGAGGGTACAGCACCTGCCGCTGCCGCTTGCAAAGGAGAAGGAGCAGAGAAAGGTGGAGAGGAAGGTGGAGGGGGAGTGGGAGTGGGAGTGGGCTGAGCCTCTGGCTTTTTAAAATGAGAACCGGGTGAAGAAGGAGCAACAGGAAGAGCAAGGTTGGAGGCAAAGGGAGATTGAGGTGGGTGAGACGAAGGAGAAGGAGGAGGTTTGACTCCTTGCAGTGGCTGAGGAGAAGGTGCAGTAGCAGGTGAAGGTGGCGATTGCGCGAAAGGAATGGGAGATGAAACGGGTGAAGTGGAAGTTGGTGGCGACGGTTGTAGATGGGGTGAGGGTGGTGGTTGCACCGCAGGGGGTGGAGGAGAAGGTAGGGGATTTGACGAAGGTTGAGGTGGTGAGAGGGGGGATGGTTTCTTTTCCTTCGGTAGCTCTGCGCCGCATCCAAGGCAAAACTTATAGTGTGGTTGGTTTTCCTTTCCACAACGGGGACAAACGATCACTTCTCACTCCTCTTTCACAATAAAACTACCACAAAATACAAAATTTGTAGCGATTAGCCTATTCCCAACAAGAACAGTGGGTCAAGCTGTTTTAGCGGACGCGGATGGTCAGTCGGTAGTTTGAACAGCTGCGACCCCACATGACTGCCCGCACTCGCACGAGCAATGTGCCATTGTCATTTGTGGAAAGGCTTCGATTACAGTCGGTATCTATCTCCACGCTTTCCCTTGTGTTTCCAGCGGCTGGGTTACGGCAGCCATGCCCGAGCTCATTGTCAGGGCTTCCGCGCACGCAGCGCGAATTGTCCGTGCGATCGCCGCACACATAGAAGGCGGACATTTCGTAATCGCTGCCTTCGGGGATGTCGCTGAGCTCGACAGTGATTCGGGGGTTGCCTCCATCGCCTCCGTCGACAATTGGAAAGGCGTACCAGTCGATATCGTCACTGCGGTGGAGATTGCCTTGCAAAACCACATCTGGGGGATCTTCGGCGTCATTGAGCGCGGAGAAGGTGCGCGGACTTGTGTGTGAGTCATTGGCTTCGAATTCATCAGGAACGCACGTGCAGCGGCCATCCATGCAGCGCGCGCCAAATTCACAGGAGCCGCAGTCAAGGGGGCGGCCGCAGCCATCATCGGGTGCGCCGCATTCGTAGCCGATCATTTCACATGTCCGAGGTTGGCACACGCATTGGTTACCTTCGCGGCGGTAGGGGGCCATGCAATCCCAGGTGCATGTGCCTTGGGGGGTGCATGCGGCACGGGCCATCGGTGGAGCGGGGCATGGTTCCCCACACCCCAGACGGCATCCGCGATCTGGTTCATTGGGAAGATCTCGGACACAACCACGCCCACAGAGGTGCTCGCCAGGTGGACAAGAGGGGGGCGCGTCTGCCTCGCCGTCGATTCTTCCATCCTGAGTGGAAAAACCATCCTGGATGGCAAAGACCGCGTCTTTTTGGTTTTCTTGGTTTGCGTCTTTTTTAGGCCGTTCTGTGCCGGTTGTGCACCCAAGCGAAACGATCAAAGCAAAGCCAAGCCACTTTGCCCTCTCTTCCATCGCCCTCATGATGCTCGCTTTCATGATGCAGGTCGGAAAAACCGCTTTCAATGGCTGCTTTTTTTGGACTTGCTTTCTTGGGCGAGGTCACGAACTTTTGAAGTGCCAAAGAGAGCGAGCAGATCGAGCGTTTTCGAATCGAGCGCTTCAAGGTATCGGTGCGCTTCATCTGGGCGGCCGAGGGCAAGAAGGGCGCTGGTTCGAAGAAGGGCGATCTCAAATTCGAGCCCCTCTAATTTTAATTGGCTTTGCTTTTCAAGTCCTTCGAGGGCCGAGAGCGCAGAAAAGGCTTGGCCTTTTTCAACTTGGAGGAGCAGGCGCAGAAGCTCGATGCGTAAGTCAAAATCAGGCACAGTTGGGGGCTTATGGGCCTGAATTGTCGCCTGGGCTTCGTCGAGGCGGCCAGCAGCGATTTGGGCTCGGGCCTTGTGGTAGCGGACCACGGCGCTTCGGGCCGGATCGAGCTCGTCGAGGGGGATGCGCGAGAGCACGTTACACGCCTGTTCGGCCTTTCCGCTGGCTTCAAAGAGTTCTGCGAGAATCACGGAGAGGTGGGCCTG
>JANWYL010000081.1 GCA_025056955.1 Sandaracinaceae bacterium
CCGTTGGCACCTCCCTCCTCTACCAGGAAGGCATGTCTGTCGACGATCGCCTCGTCGTCTCGATCGAACGGGAACGCGTTGTGCTTCGAAATGCAGGAGGTAGCCTCTGCGATCTTGTGATGTTTGGAAGCAGCAACGAAGGCAAGGTGGCCACGGCATCGGCTGCCCCCGTAGCCCCAATTCCACCCGTTGTCGTGGCCGAAGCACCGCCAATGGCTGGACCAGACACCGCTGGTCTCGATCCAAGCGAACTCGATGCCAATATCCGCCAGATTTCGGAAACAAGTTTCACGATTAACCGAAGCCTCGTCGAAAAACTCCTCGCCAACCAATCGGCCCTCCTCAGCGCTGCTCGGGTCATTCCTCATGAAGAAGATGGCCGTACGGTGGGGATGAAAATCTACGGCATCCGCCGCTCGAGCCTTCTTGGACGCATCGGCCTCCAAAACGGTGACATGTTGCGCTCCATCAACGGATTCGATCTCACCGACCCCAACTCCATCCTTCAGGCCTACACCCAACTTCGAAAAGCGGACAGGCTCACCCTTCAGCTCGTAAGAAGAGGTAACCCCATCGCCCTCAACTACCAAATCCATTGACCCAAAGCCCCATGCCTTCACGCCGTCGATTGGTTATTACCCTCTCTCTGATTTCTTCACTGCTTTCGATGTGGTTTCTCTCTTGGGCCGATGCTCAAGAGGGAGGCCGACCACCCGTTCCCCCTGCTCCTGGCTCCCCATCGCCAGACACCAAGGTGCAACCCTTTCGAACAGGCCTTGAAGGCAGTGATACCCGTCCAACGCCCCCAGGAGCCCGTGTCAGCTTCAACCTTGAAGATGCTGATTTGCCAGACCTGATCCGCATCATCTCAAAAATCACTGGCAAGAGATTTATCTTGCCAAGCAAATCCCGCTCGATCAGGGCAACCATTTATTCACCCACCGATGTGACCGCAGCAGAAGCCTACCAAGCTTTTCTTTCAATTCTTCAACTCAACGGCCTCACCCTCGAACCATCAGGCCGCTACTACAAGGTGATCGAGACCAATAACCTTGAGCAACGCCCCCTCCCCTTGTATGATGAAAACGATCCCATTTCGCCAGAAGACCGCTATGTCACGCGCCTCCATCGGCTCGGGCACGTGTCGGTCGAAGAGGCTGCCAATCTCCTTGCGCGCTTCAAAAGCCCTGAAGGAGGGGTAGCCACATACGCTCCAACCAATCTGCTCATCATCACGGACACTGCTGCAAACATCCGCCGCATGCTTCGTATCCTGCGCGAAATCGACGTGCCAAGAGCAGCAGAGCGCGTGTGGGTAGAACCAGTCCACCACGCCCCAGTCAACGAAATCATCGAAGTCATCACCCAGGTCTTTCCCCCCGAGTCAGGGGGTTCAAGCGGCAGTGCCAAGGGCTCCCCACCTCCTCGCCCTCCCCAACTTTCTCCTGGTGCCGAAACCCAACCTCCCCAGAAAAGTGGAGGGGAGGCCAGGATTCGCACCATCATTGGCGACGAGCGAACCAATTCGCTGATCATCGTTGCCACCGAGAGGGCTTATCTGCAATTGATTGGCTTTCTCAGGTTGATCGACGTACCTGTCGAAGGTGAAGGTGGGGTGCACGTTCACCCCTTGCGTTATGCCGATGCTGAGGAGGTGGCTGAAGTGCTTTCAAATGTGGGTGATGGGGGGCGGAAAGGAGGTGGTGGCAGGCCAAGGCCGGGGGGAGCAGAAGGTGCTGCGATCTCGGGCCAGGTGCGAATCACCGCCTACAAACCGACGAATTCCTTGATCATCACCGCATCGCTCCAAGACTATGCGGCCCTCAGGCGCGTCATTTCCCGCATTGATGTCCCCCCTCGCCAAGTCTTCATTGAAGCCGTCATCATGGAACTTCAGGTCGAGCGCAGCACACGCTTGGGAATTGGCTACCACGGGGGCCTGCCCGAGCCAAATATCGACGGCAACCAAGGCCTCACTGTTTTCGGATTCTCTGCTCAGCAATCGCTTGGCTTCCCCCTTTCAACGATCGCCAATCCAGATGCGCTGGCGGGCCTGGCTGTGGGCGTGCGGGGGCCAAGCCTCCAAATCCCCGGAATTGGCGTCTCTGTGCCAAGCTTTGGGGCAGTGCTTACTGCGCTTGCAACGAGCTCGGATGTGGACGTGCTCTCCACTCCCCACCTCATTGCCATGGACAACGCCCAGGCTGAAATCAATGTCGGTGCCAACGTACCCCTTCAAACCGCAGGCTTTCCCGCCTTTGCCCCTCTGGCTGGCCTTGGGGGCCTTGGACTTGGCGTGGGCCAGCCTGGAACGCCGCAACCGGGCCTTGGGGCTGTGGCAGGGCTTGCGGGCTTGGGCGGTCTCGCCGGGGGCTTTTTTGGCTTTGGCGTGCAAAGGCAAACGGTTGGAACCACGATTCGGATCACTCCCCACATCAATGACACAGGGGATATCCGCCTTGAGATAGAAGAAGAAATCTCCGAAGCAGGCTCGCCCCAAGGTCAACTCGGGGTCGTTCCGATCGAGCAGCGCGTGGCCAAAACCCAAGTTTTTGCCCGTGACCAACAAACCATCGTGATTGGGGGGCTCATCAGAGATCGCATCCAAAACCGTGAGACGAAAATCCCAATCCTTGGGGACATCCCAGTCATCGGCGAGCTTTTCCGGACCACTTCGCGCGAAACCCAAAAGCGCAACCTTGTGCTCTTTCTCACACCTTACATCATCCGCTCTCCAGAGGATCTTCGGGCGATCTTTGAGCGCAGAATCCGCGAACGCCAAGAATTTCTCGATCGCTACTTTGTTTTTGGAGCCCACGACTACCGGCCTGCCATTGACCACTCGAGAACCCGCGGCATTGTGCTTGAAATTGCCAACAAGCTCAAAGAAATCGATGAAGAGCGCGAGTTTTTGCGTCAGCTTCAAAATCAGCCCCCCCGCGAACACCGGGCACGCCCACCTGCACAAGAAGCCGAGCCCTATCAAGAGATCGTGATCGAACCAGAAAACAGCCCGCAACAAAGTCCTCCAAATTCAACCACTTGGGAATCCCTGATCCGCACCGAATCCTCACCTCAACCATAAAACCATGGGAGCAGCTGCAGAAAAGTACCTCGGAGAACTCCTCGTGCGGCGCGGTGCGCTGGATCCCGAGCGTTTGGGCAACCTGCTTCGCACCGCAAGCGAACGCAACCTTTCTCTTTTTGAGCTTCTTGAATCAAACCGTGACATCTCCTCCGAAAGCGTTCTCAAGGCAATTGCCGAAGAGCTTGGGCTTTCTTTTTGCACCGACCCCAAATTCAACGAAATCCCAAGCTCCCTCGTTGAAGCTGTGCCCATCACCTTTGCCCGCCAGTACAAGGTCCTGCCCTACGCTTTTGCTGACCCTGATCGCCCCGAAAGAAGCCCAATCCGCGTGCTTACAGCCAACCCCCTGAACCCCGCCCCCCTCGATGACCTCCAAGCCCTCTTTGGTCGCCCGATTGTTCCTGTTGTCGCAACGAGCGAAGCCATCGAAGACGCCATCAATCGTGTCTACGAGCGCAAGGACGAAAATGTCTTGGGTGAAGCGCGGGAAGAGGCAGCCGAAGAACTTCAGGACCTCATCGACATGACCGACGAAGCCCCTGTCATCCGCTGGGTCAACAACCTCTTCTACACGGCCGCCCAGCGGGGGGCCTCAGACATTCACATCGAACCAGGGGAGCGCGAGGTCATCGTCCGCTATCGAATCGATGGCAACCTCCAGGTGGTTAAAACCGCCCACAAGGGCTTTCTCAACTCCATCATCTCGCGGGTCAAAATCGAAGCAGGGCTCAACATCGCCGAAAAGCGCCTGCCACAAGACGGTCGCATCACCAAACGCATCCAGGGGCGCCTGATCGATGTGCGCGTCTCAACCATTCCCACAAGCAAGGGCGAAAGCGTCGTCATGCGCCTTCTCGACAAGGAGAAAATGCTCTTTGATCTCAGTGAACTCGGCTTCTCTGGCGCCCACTTGGCGTGCATCCACTACCTGATTTCGCGCCCAAATGGCATCGTGCTCGTCACTGGGCCAACCGGCTCTGGCAAAACGACCACCCTTTACGCAGCGCTCTCCAAAATCAATACCCCCGACCTCAAAATCCTTACAGCCGAAGATCCGGTCGAATACGAACTCCCTGGGATTGGCCAACTCCAGGTCCAGCCCAAAATCGGGCTCACCTTTGCAAGCGCCCTTCGGGCTTTTTTGCGCCAGGACCCCGACGTGATCATGGTGGGTGAAATCCGCGACCACGAAACTGCCGAAATCGCCATCCACGCCTCCCTCACAGGCCACCTGGTTTTCTCCACGCTCCACACGAACGAAGCAGCGGGCTCAGTCACAAGGCTCGTCGAGATGGGGGTTGAACCCTACCTGATCACAAGCTCGCTGATCGGCGTTGTGGCCCAGCGCCTGGTCCGCAGGCTTTGCCCCTACTGCAAAGAGCCCTACCTCCCTACCGAACAGGACTTTAGGCAACTTGGAGTGGACCGCCAACGCCTGCACCAAGTCTTAAACACCCCAGGTGTGCAACCATGGCCCGGAATGCCCATCGAATACATGGCAAGTGAGCAGAACGGCGACCGAGGAAATGGGAATCGCAACAAGGAGTGGGTGTTTTTCAAACCCCGCGGTTGCGAGGCCTGTAGTGGCATCGGTTACCGCGGAAGAATCGCCATCGCTGAAATTCTGCTTGTCGACGATGCGGTGCGGCGAGAAATCCTGAACCGCGCCGACGCCAACCAGATCACCAAAACCGCCGCCTCTCGAGGCATGCGCACCCTGAGAGAAGACGGCGCACGGGTGGTGGCCCAGGGCATCACCAGCCTTGAGGAAGTCCTTGCCGCAACCCAGGCCGGAGACATGGAGTAGAGATGGCTGTATTTGAGTGGCGAGGAATCAACGCGCATGGCAAGGAAATCCGCGGCGTTCGCGATGCGGACAGCCTCAAAGCCCTCCGGGCGGTCTTGCGAAAAGAGGGGATCCTCCTCACCCAAGCCATCGAAAGCTCAAGCACAACCAAAGCCAAAGGAAAAGAAATAGACCTTGGAAAACTGTTTCGACGGGTTTCCACCCTGGAACTCGCCGTTGCCACCCGCCAATTCGCCACCCTCCTCAAAAGCGGTGTGCCCCTCGTTGAAACCATGACAGCCCTGATTGAGCAAATGGAAAACCAGGAGCTCATCCGGGCCTTCACCCAAACCCGTGACAAAGTGAAAGAGGGGATGAGCCTCCACCAAGCGCTTCGCATGCACCCAAGCATATTTCCACCTCTTTACGTCAACATGGTTGAAGCTGGTGAAGCCTCGGGAACGCTCGAAGTTGTGCTTGCACGCCTTGCTGACTTTCTCGAAGCCCAAGCCAAGTTGCAGGGCAAGGTGATCAGCGCTCTTGTCTACCCCATCGTGATGGCAGCGATGGGAGTGCTCACCGTTTCCATCATGATGCTCACCGTTGTGCCAAAAGTGAGTGCTATTTTTGAAGATTTCAAGCAGGCCCTTCCCTGGTACACGCGGCTTTTGATTGGGGTCAGCCAATTCGTTTCTGGGTATTGGTGGTTGATCCTGATTTTGGTGATTGGTGGTGTGGTCGCTTTTCGCAAGTGGAAACGAACGCCGCAAGGCAAAGCACGCTGGGATGCATTCGTTCTTCGTTCCCCTGTCTTTGGCAAGCTCGTGCTCATGGTGGCAATGAGCCGTTTTGCACGCACCCTCTCAACCCTCCTCCGCTCAGGTGTACCCCTTCTTCGCGCTCTGGAAATCACCAAAAACATCATCGGCAACCATGTGCTTTCCCAAACCATCGAAAGGGCATCAACCTCCATCCGAGAAGGTGAAGGAATCGCAGCACCCTTGAGGCGAAGCGGGCGCTTCCCCCCAATCGTTATTCACATGATCGCCGTGGGTGAGCGCTCTGGCCAGCTCGAGGACATGCTTGAAAATGTGGCCTCCAACTACGATGCCCAAATCGAATCGCAGGTGCAGGCCATCACTTCCCTGCTCGAACCGATCATGATTGTTTTCATGGGAGGCATTGCTGGTTTTATCGCTTTTTCCATCCTCATGCCCCTTATGAAAATGAACGAATTCATCCAGTGATTTGGAGCACAGCATGCCCTCTCGCCATTCCCCATCTCCCCTTCGAATACCATGGAAAAGTCGCTGGGCTCAGCTCTTCGTGTTGGTTTCTGGCCCATGGCTGCGCATCACACCATGGTTACTGCTTCTGTTTGCACTGCTTTTTTGGATGGTGAAGCATGCTGAACGTCAATATCGGATCCGTCACACCAGGGTTATCATCGACAAGGTGCATCGCGCGATTTCAGTGTTTCGCCTGGACTTTGGCCGTTGTCCCGCCTCGATGACCGAGCTCCTGCACCCTCCCCGCTCAGGGGTGCGCTATCTCGACGAAGCACCCAAAGACGCCTGGGGGAGGCCACTTTGGATCCGCTGTCCTGCGCGCTATGATGAAAACGATGCCGACGTCGTCTCAGCAGGCCCTAGTGGCAATTTTCTGATCGATGACAACGTTTGGTAGAGGTGTTGCCATGAAGCAGAAAAGAACCTACCCCTTCTCTTTCAACCATCTGCGTCGCCGTCGCAAGCAACAGGGTGTTACCCTGGTTGAAATCATGATTGTGGTCATCATCATGGCAATGATCGCTGCAGCCGTCGGAGTTGCGGTCTTGCCTCGACTGAACGAAGCCAGAATCGAGCAAGCCCGCACCGACGCCCACACCATCCGCAGCGTGGTCGAGATGTACCTTGCCCAGCGCCCAAACGCGGATTGCCCAACGGTTGAAGACCTGGCGCGAGAAAAGTTTCTGAGCGCCCAAGCCAGGACAACAGACCCTTGGGATCGCCCCTTTTCCATCGAGTGTGAAGGTGATGAAGTGGTTGTCATTTCGGCGGGTCCAGACGGGCAAATCGGAACAGCCGATGATATCCGCTAAGGCAATCGCATGCCACTCCCTTCATCGATCCAGGGCATTCATCACCCATAGGCGTGCTGGCCTCACCCTCATCGAAATCACGGTTGTCATCCTGATACTTGCCATGGTTGCGACAAGCGTTTCTTATGGGCTTGGGGCTCTGTTTCAAAGCGAGCTTCGTTCCGCCTGCATGCGCCTTGCAGCTGCTTCTCGCTTCGCCTTCAACCGCGCTGTGAGCCACGGGAAAACCATCCGAATCACCCTTGATTTCTCCGCGCACACCATGGCAATCGAGGAAGCGCACTCTCGCATCACCCTTGCCCGCACCGACGATCCGAGGCGCGAAGCCATCGAAAAGGAAGACGACACAGGTGCAGATCATGCTGCCGTTGACCCTTGGGCTGCAGCCAAGGCCCGCCTGGCAGACACATTGCGTCCAAGCTTTGGCCATTCACCCTTCCGTCCCATCCCAGGTGAGCGCTATGCTCCTCAGTCACTTGGAAGAGGTGTGATGCTCCTCCGTCTTTACACCCCCCATGAAAACGATGCCAGAGAACACGGAAAGGGCCACATCTACTTTTTTTCCCATGGGCAAGCAGAGCATGCCGTGATTTGGCTTGGAGATGGGCGCAAAAGCATCTTTTCTATCGAGATTCACCCATTGAATGGGAAGGTGAAGGTCAGAAGCGAGCCTTATGAACCTGAAGAGTTTATCGTCCCAGGGGACCAAGAATCTGCTTCGGAAGGGAGGGAAAGGTGAGAAAGCAAAGCGCATTTCGTCAACCAAAAAAGCGGTTTGCGCGAGGGTTTACCCTCCTTGAAGTCATGGTTGCGGTTGCAATCCTATCAATCACCCTCGTATCAATCTTTTCAAGTGAGGGGGGTTCAATCCGGATGGCAGCTCGCTCTCGCCGCATCACAACTGCCACCCTTCTCGCACGCTGCAAGATGGGTGAAATCGAAGAAGAAATCATGCGCACCGGCTTACCCGCAGTGTCCGCACGCGGTCACGATGGTTGTTGCGAAGGCAATGAAGTCGATGGCTTTGAATGCGATTGGGAGATATCAAGGGTTGTGATTCCGGAGGAGCTATTCGCCCAATCAAACAATAACGATGAGCAAAACCCCCTTAGCAAAGTGCTTGGTGGCCAATCCCAGAAAACACCCTCACACCTTCCATCTGGGCCGCCATCACCCTCCGAGTTTCTCTCGGGTTCACTTCTTGCCGGAGGCAAGGACACACTTGCACAACTTGCAATGGAATTCGTGCTCCCCCTGCTCAAGTCCGCCATCGAAGAACAAATCCGGCGGGTGACTGTTACCGTTAAGTGGAGAGAGGGTGAACGCACCGAATCCTTTGACGTGGTGCAATTCGTTGTCGCCGAGCAACCAAACGAAGCCCAACGCAACTTGCTTTCTAACCCCTTTCAGGTTGGCCGCTGAGATGCGACTCCGTCTCCCTCATTTCCATGGTTTCACCCTCGTTGAGGTTCTGGCAGCTGTTGCGGTTTTCGCAATTGTTGCTGCAATCGTTTTTGGTGGTTTTTCCCAAACCATGCGCAACCGCGCCTTTGTTGAAGCCCAGTCTGAAAGGGTGCACGTCATCCGCGTTGCAATGGATCGGATGGTGCGTGAGATCTCATCGGCCTACGCCTCCATCCATGTGAATCCCAACCCACAGCTTGTCACCATGCGCACGGGCTTTGTTGGAAAAAGGGAAGGGCGAGGATCGCGTTTGGATTTCACCTCTTTCTCTCATCGGCGCCTCTACCGTGATGCCCACGAATCTGATCAAAACGAAATCAGCTACTTTGTCACCGAGTTATCCGATGATGACGGTCGCCGGGTGCTTGCCCTCATGCGTCGTGAACAAAACCGGGTGGACGAAGACTTTCGCAAGGGGGGACAAGTATCGACTTTGGTTGAAGGCATCAAGGCCTTTGAGTTGCGCTATTTGGACCCAATCGCCCTTGAGTGGAAGGAAAGCTGGGATTCGACTGGCGGGCCTGAACAAAACCGTTTACCTGCTCAGGTCCAAATCCGCTTGGTGGTTCCTTCGAGCAGTCGCGAACGAGCCGAAGAGGTTTATGCCACGCGGGTGGCTGTGCCCATCACCTGGGCTTTGAACCACGCTGTCTACAACCCATAGAGAGGCGGGATGGCAACAGAAGTCGCTTTGGTTTTTGACTCCCTATCGCTTCGGGCTGCACTCGTTCAAACCCGATTGGGCAAAGCCAAATCCATCCGTTACGTCGAGCTCCCTTTGGGCAAAAAAGAGGGCGAGGGGGCGTTGCCATCGGCCGCGGCTTTGGCCCAAGCCAGTTCTGAGCTCCTCCGCATTGCTGGCCCTCACGCTCGCCTCATTGCGGCGATGCCTGGCACAGAAGTGTCTTTGCGGCTCTTTGAGTTTCCAAAGAGTGCTGCCCGAAAACTCGAAGAGCTTTTGCCTTTTGAGCTGGAAGGCGCTTTGCCTTTTGAGCTTGAAAACGTGCTCATCGACCACCAGCTCGCCCCCCCTCGACGCCCCGAAACCATAAGGGTGCTCGCCTGCGCCGTACTCAAAGAGCGTCTTCGGCAGTGGCTTGATTTCTTGCAATCTGGAGCCATGAATCCCATGCACCTGATTCCAAGCCACATCGCTTTGGGCGGGCTCGCTTCCTTTGTGCCAGAAATTTCCGCCTCTAGGGAAGCAATCCTTGTGGTCGTCGTCGAGCCCGAGCGGATCGAAATCGGAATCATTCGAGAATCTCGTCTTGAGCGGGCACGCTCTTTTGCCCGCTTCAATGGAGGAAGCGAATCCGATTGGCTCAGTGGCCAAGGCGGCAAGCTTTTCTTGGCCGAACTCAAGCAAACCCTTCTCAACCACGCCATCGAATCGGAATCCGAACCTTCCAAGGTATTGCTTGGGGGGGTGATCGACGAAATCGAAAAGTGGGTTGAAGCCTTGGAGGCCACCCTTGGGCTTCCCGTTGCCCTCCTCGAGTTGCCATCTCCAATCGGTCTGGACGGCCGTCCTGACCCTCTCTTTGATTCCGTGCGGAAAGCCCGCTTTGCCCTCCCCCTTGCCTTGGCAGGGCATCCGCTTCTGCGCCCAAGGGGCGTTGAACTCCGCCGGGGAGAGTTTCTTCCCGCCCGCCAGGAAAGCTTGGGTCGAGCGCTGGGCTTGCCGATGGCGATCGGCGCGCTGGCTGTCATTTTTTCATGGGGCTTTGCGGTGTACGCACAATACACATGGCTGCGCAAGCAGAGGGAAAGCCTTGAAAAGGAACTTGCCAGGCTTGCTGAAATCCACCTCGGCCAAAAAATCCAAAGCCCAGAAGAAGTGCGCTCGCTCCTCAGGCGCCCTCCAACCAATCCCGACCCCCTGCCTTCGTGGACTGGATTCGATGCGCTCATCGCCATCTCTAAGGCCATTCCAGTGGGAGAAGGGGGCATTCGCCACGATGTGCAACGCCTTCAAATCGATCTCGATCTCGATCGGAGCGAGGGGCGTTTTGAAATTCAAGGCATCGTTGGAAGCATTGAGGAAAGCGAGAGGGTCCGGGCTGCCCTTTCCGAAATTCCCTGCTTTCGCAATCTTGAGCAGGCAGGCGCCACCACTCCCACAGCCGATGGACGCAAGCAGTACCGCCTCGAAGCCGATATTCTTTGCCCGGAAGATCCACGGGCCCTTGCCGATAAACAACGCGGTCGCAAACGCCCTTCTGGCCGCCGCAGCGGAGGCTCCTGATGAGAGAAAAGCTTGAGGCTTATTGGGCGACGCTCAGCACACGTGAAAAGCGGCTGTTTTCTTTTCTTTTGGTGATGACGAGTGCCTTTGTGCTCTTTCTTCCCATGCAACTGCTTCAACGCAATATCGACGCGCTCAAGCGAGAAAACCAAGAGCTCGAATCGCTGATTGCCGAATTTGAGCGCCGTGCCCCTGAACTTGCCGCCCGAAAAGCCCTTGAGCGCAGCGTTGAATCCCGTTACGAAATCCAAGCCCCGCCGCTTTCATCCTTTCTTGAGGCCAAAAGCCGGGAGTTTGGCCTTAGCATCAGCGCTGTCACCAATCAGCCCGAAGTCCAAGAGGGGCCCTTCCGACGCCGCCACGTGCGTGCCACTTTCCCCGGTTCAAGCCTCAAAGCCGCAATCAAGTTGATGAACGCCCTCGAAGCTTCCCCTTATCCGATTGCGATTGAAAGAATCCACATCGATCACTTTTCGCCAGGCGAAGACCGTTTCAACATTGAAATCGGTATCATCACCTACGATCGACAGGGCTCCTCCCCTTCCTCTGCTCCTCCCCCTTCATCTCCCTCTTCTTCCCCCCCCCGTGCGGGGCCACCAAGTCCATAGGCCATGCCTCTGAGCGCGCTTCGAAACATCGCCCTCTCATCCAAGCTGGTCAAAAGTGGCCCAACCAAAGCCCCTTCAATCCTTCGCAAACTTTCCATATGGCTTCTTCGCATCTTTCTTTTCTTTGTTTGGTTCTTTTTATGCCTTTACCTGAGTTTCCCTTATGGACGCCTGCGCCAGCATGTCGCCCGCGCAATCGAACGCCATCTCCCGGGCGCCGATGTCGAGATCGCCAAATTGGAGCCACATTGGTTCACTGGAGTTGAAATCCGTGGCTTCCGCCTGAAGCTTCCCCCTGCATCCTTTGGGAAATTCCCTTTTGCCTCAACAATGCCAAGCACAGAGGAACAAGGGGCAAAAGGCAGCGAAAAGCGCGGTCCTTCTTTCAAGCCAAGCCTCAACATTGCCAAGGCGCAGGCGCGGCTACGCCTTCTTCCCCTCCTTTGGGGCGAACGGGTGCTCGATATCGATATCGAAATCGAAGGCGGTGGACGCGTCCGAGGTCTTTTGCGCCAAGTCAGCGATGAATACACCATCTCGCTCACCATCGATTCGCTTGAGCTCAGTCGCCTTGGGATTTTGCGGGCATGGATTCCAGTATCCCTTTTTGGCGAGCTCAGGGGCTCAATCGAACTCACCCTCGGCCCCCGCCCTGACCGCACCCGCGGCTCAATCGACGTGCGCATCGAAAAAGCAAAAGTTGGAGAGGAACGCTTCCGAATCCCCATTCCCATTCCGGGAATGAGCGGCCTCGAACTCGCCCAAATTCAAGTGGGCCAAGTGGAACTTCAAGCCCCTGTCGAACGCGGGCTTGCCCGCATCGAAAAGCTGAACAGCAAAGGCGAAGACGTGGAGCTTCGCGGTGTCGGCACTGCCCGCATCCTCCTCCCTTTGCATTTGAGCGCGATCGATCTCCTCATCCGTA
>JANWYL010000082.1 GCA_025056955.1 Sandaracinaceae bacterium
TCCCCAAATTCTGTATCTCCTTAGCCGCAATGTGACCCTGGTCGAGGGTGGATTTGCTTGGCATAAGGACCGCTTCTTTTTTGGCTCAGGTCTTGGCAATGCTGGAAATCCTGGAAATCCAGCTTTGCGAGAGCAATTCCCTGTGTTTGAGGAGCTTTGGTTTCAGCCTGCTGCCCAGGCACTCTACTGGCTGCTTGGCCTGCTTGTGATTTTGTACTTTGTGCAAAAAGAGCGGCGGGCCCAATCGCTCGCCATGGTGGGCTTTTACTTCTTTTGTGGGCTATCTCTTACAGCAAAGGGCATCCCAGGGGTAGGGCTTCCTGGTGCAGTGGCCCTTCTCTTCCTCATTGGCAGTCGAAATTGGAAATTGCTCACTGAAGGGCGTCTTCGGGTGGCCCTTGGTGCCCTCATTGTTCTGGTCGTGGGCATGCCCTGGTATGTTGCTGTCTACATCCGTCACGGTGCGGCTTTTATCGATCGCTTTCTGATTCACGATCACATCAACCGACTGACCACGGGTGTGCATGGGGACACAGGCAGTGTCGAATATTTCATGGAGCAGCTTGGCTTTGCGACCTTTCCGTGGATCGCCTTTGCTCCCCTTGCGATTGCCGCCTGGGCCTTCTACACAAGGGGCTCTCTTGGGGCTCTGGAAGAAAGGCATCGGAGCGATGTGGCAACCCTGCTAGGGCTTTGGGGGACGGGCGCTTTTGTTCTCTTTTCAGCCATGACCACAAAGTTTCACCATTACATCTTTCCGGCTGTGCCACCGACATCTGTTCTTGTCGGCTTGGCCTTGGATTCTTTGCTTGGTGAAAGCCAAGAGCATACCCTTCGTGGAAAATTGGGAACTTTTTTGGCTTTTTTTGCTCCCATTCCTTTTGCCTTTGGAATTGGGGGGCGGTGGGGGGATCTCCGCGGCAAAGCGCCACCTGAATTGCCAGCCTCGGCCCTCCGCGACTGGGTTTCAGAGCATCCGCTCCCCATTGAATGGACCATCGTTGGCGTCGTGCTTTCGGTCCTCATCTTTGGCATTGCCTACCGCTCGCTTCGACCTCAGCCACTCGATCAAAAAGAGCCCTCATTTCCTTTGCTTGTCATACCTTCTGCGCCTGCCAATGCGGCCTTTGTGGCTTCGCTTGCGCTTTTAACGATGGTTGGAAGGGACCTCTCGTGGGTCACAGAGAGCAGGCCATACGGCTACGAGCGCTTGATTCACCTTTTCGTTTATAACTACCAGCGCGCTTGGCCAGAACAATTTGACTATCGGCCGATTTTGACTGGCTTGAGCATCGCTGCGGCCTTGCTTGTGGGTCTCGCAATCCTGCCAATCTTTCGAGAGATAGCGATTCGGGGCTTATTTGGCGTGGCCTTCACCCTTGCGGTGTGGGGTCTCGATGTGTACCTTCCAGACCTTGCGCCTCACTGGGGGCAGCGCAGCCTTTTTGAGGCCTACTACAAAAAAAGGCGCGGCCCTGAAGAGCGCCTCATCGCGTGGCAAATGAACTGGAAAGGGGAAAACTTCTATACTGGAAACGCTTGCTACATTTTTGTCGATCTCGATACGCGCCCCCTTCAAGAATGGGTGGCTCGGCATGAGGGAGAGCGTCACTTTTTCGTTCTTGAGCCTTCACGGCTTGGCTACTTGCGCTCGATCCTCCGGGATTCCGAGGTGCTTCGGGAGACCACAACTTATGAGAACAACCACTTCATGTTGGCATCTGCAATTTTGGGTCGGAAGGGGGAAGCGGCGCGTCGTTTCCGTTTGGAGCGGGGCATTCCTGAGCCTGAGCCTTGGCAAAGGGAGTAGATGGCATGGAAGGGGTGGTTCTCCGTGCCGCAAGCGGCCATTTTGAGGTGTGGCTCCCTCATGGAGAGCGGCTTCACTGCACGATGTGGGGCCGGCTTAAGAAAGAAAAATGGCGGAGTGAGCTTGTGGTGGCAGGGGATCGGGTGATCGTTGATCGCGTGGGGCCAGGGGAGGGGGTGATTGTCGAAGTTTTTGAGCGCCGCTCGTGGCTTGTGCGGCGGGAGCCTGGGCCAAGAGGGCGCCACTTTGAGGACTTGATTGTGGCCAACGTGGATGTGCTTTTTGTCTGTGTGGCAGCGACAGCCCCACCCATCCAACCGCATCTTGTCGATCGCTTGCTTGTGGCAGGGTTTTTGGGCCGCATGGCTTGTGCGGTTGTGTTCACCAAGGTTGACACTCTGGTGGACGAAATGTCTCGGGCTTCTGCAGAGGAGTGGGCCATGATTTATCGCCAAGCAGGCCATGAGGTGTTTTGGACAAGTGCCCAAACGGGAGAGGGGATTTCTGCCTTGCGTGAGGCCTTGAACCATCGGGTCTCTGCCTTTGTTGGGGCAAGCGGCGTGGGGAAGTCGAGCCTCCTCAACGCGATTCTTCCTGAACTTGGCCTGCGCGTGGGTGAGCTCGACTCAAAGGGCAGATCCGGAACACACACCACGCGGGCCGTAAGCCTCCATCGAGTTGGAGAAGGGTGGGTGGCCGATACGCCAGGGCTTCGGGATTTGGCCCTTGGCCAAGTCAATCTTCAAGTCCTTCATATGGCTTTTCCTGAATTCGCTCGCCTTCCTCCGTGTCGCTTTCGGGATTGCCGTCACCTCAATGAGCCAGGGTGTGAGGTGAAAGCAGCGCTTGAACGCGGAGAAATTGCAAAAAGCCGGCTTGCAAGTTTTCATCGCATCCTTAAGGGCGATGAGTGATGGGCTTGTGAAAAATTCGCCTTTTTTAGACTCATTAAGCAATGTTGAAGAAGAGGCTTTGATGCTTTCTGTGATTTCTGGATTGGGTCGCGAGTTGGGGCACAGAAGGATGCTCTTTTGCCTTGTTTGGCTCTTTTGTGGCTGTGAGGGTGTGGCAGAGTGGGCCAAAAGAGGAGCACCTTCCCAACCCAAGGCCGAGTCGAGTCGCTTTGAAGAGGCAAGGAGTGAGCCCCAGGCAGAGGATGGAGGAGCCCCATCCCCTTCTCAAGCATCGGAAGGAGAACGGATTTTTCCGCCCTCTTGGATGAAGCATCCTGTTCCATTCTATGAAAAGGGCCGAATTCAGCGTTATGTCGAAGCAGACCAGGCCCGCCAAGAGGGCTACCTTCTCATAGATCTCGGTGAGTCCTGGACTCCCTATCTTTTTAGCGAGCGGTCCACGGGAGATGAAAAGGCGCGTCCAAACGCCTATCGATCCATCTTCCTTGCGCTTGCACGGGAAGAATGGCCAGCCGATCACCATGGCGATAGGGCTCGGGAGGACAAATACCTCGAGCCCTATGGAATCATGCCCACTTTGAGCGTTCTTCGGGAGCGCGGCAGGCGTTTGAGAAGCTTGGATTGCGTAAAGACGCTGGATCTTAAGCCCCTCCAAAATTTCCAAGGATCGGTGGCATACGAAGACAAAGACGGTGCCAAGCGCTTTCTGCAGAAGCTACATTCGCTTGAAGAGCGCATGAAGGAGATCATGGCGGCCCAAGGTGTCGAAAGCCCCGAATCGATTGTGCTTGAAGCGCTGGAGGAGCGTGACCGCAAGGCGGTGCTCGAATACGGCCGCTTGAAGTCTGCCCACGAGGCCATTTTGGCAACCCAGCGCCGCCTTGAATGCGAAGGTCATTTCGAAGGCAAAGGTTCTTACCTTCCTGGTGCCATGGATTGGGCCACGCACAAGGCCCTCGTCGAGTTCGAGCGCAAGCACCGCATCTACGGCTGGGGGGTGATCGCCAGGGAAACACTTGAAATGCTGCGAAAGCCGCCTCTTGAGGGGGAAAGGGAAGCGCTCATTCGGGTCCTCACTGAGCGGGCCATGCATGCAGCCCAAGTGATTGAAGACGGAAGTGTGCAAGCAACATATATCGATTCTTCTGGTGTTGAAAGGCCAGTTCCGAACCTTGAAGCCCAACTTCGGGCCATTGTCATCGATGCCTTTGGCCTCGATACACCTGAGGGTGCTCAGGCCTTTCTTGAAAACTTAGGCGAACTTCGACCGGATGAAGAGCGCCTTGCTGCCATCCGCATGCCTCCACTTCCATAGTACTACCACGTGCGGTAATTGTATTTTTTTGTCGAACTCGACCGGGGGGATGTGTGGTATGAGTTCCCTTACGATGAGCATGGCAACGAGCGCCCTCAACCCCTTTCCTTGAGGCCTCACCTCACAATCTACACGCAATGGCGCTCGCAGCGGATTCCCCTTGCTCGCTTTGGTACGACGATTGGTGGCTGGCGCAGCGAAATGATCAATGGCCACATTTGGTGGAAGTACAAAAACTCCCCAACAGGGCCAGCCCTTTGGCATCAAATCGTTGCAGCCCCAGTGTGGCTACCTCCAGAAAGCACCCCTCCGCAAGACATTTTCATCCGAACAGGCAAGCGACATCCCCGGGCCTATCGCCCAAATCTCCACGAAACTGGGCCAAGCTATGCGTCGGCTTATGGCCTCGTTGCAGCTTATCACATCCGCTATAGCGAGCTTCCTGATGGCCGCATCCGATTCGAAGAGGACGAAGGCATTCGCACCCACGGCTCGGTCGATTACCTGAGCATCATGCGCAGGCATTCCCACGGCTGTCATCGCCTCCACAATCACATTGCGCTTCGGCTGATGTCCTTTGTCCTGGCCCATAGGCGCCACATTCGTGTTGGGCAACAGACAGTTGAGTTCCGCCGCGATGTATTGATCGATGGCTTCAACTACACCCTCGAGCTCAACCAGGGAGGCTACGTTTACCAACTCATCCGGCCCATCCCTGTGATGGTTCTTGAAGGACGCATTCGTGGGCAAGTGTTGACACCCATCGATCATCCCATCCCTCGCTACGACAGAAAAGCCCGTGCTTACCTTCTACCTGATGGGAGGCAAGTGAGGGTTTCACCCAATGGGGAGGTTCGGACGATGGACGGCGAGCTGGTCGACACCACCCTCATTGCCCAATCGATTAAGCCTTCACCCTTTGCCCAAAGGTGAGCCAATGGAACCTCCCCGCTTTGGGGTGAGAATCGCAATTGAACTCATCGATGACATGGGGGAGAGTGCGAGGTTCAGGATCAAAGCTGCCACAAGCAAGCAAAGTGTTGAGGGGGTTGCATTGATATCGCCAAAAGAAATCCAAATCGAATTTCCGGTTGAAATTGAAGATTGGGTGATGCACCATGCGAGAAACTTTCTTGAGTCGATTCGCCGCAACCGAAAAGAAGGCACAAAATGGCCACGTAAAATCCTTCGTTGGCGAGATGTCCCCAGAGGTGAAGGCGGTGATTGAATGGGGATGGCAAGCCTTTTTAGCTTTCACCTTGTGACGCAGAGGGAGATTTGTCCGGGAACAGCGTGCTTCGGATTGCGTTAATCGCTAGCTGGATTTGAGGATTCCCCTGCTCAAGGAGCCCTGCAATGCGCCGACAAGCATTAAGGACCGTGCTATGATCCCTCCCACCAAAGCTTTTTCCTATCTCGCCATAACTCAGGTGGAGCTCAGAACGAGCAAGATACATGCCAACCATGCGAGGAATCGCCACCCCTCGGTGTCGGCTTTCGCCAATGAGCTCGTCTCTTCTTAGGCCAAAGTGGCTGGCGACTGCAGCAATCAAGGCATCGATGCTGGGTTCGCCTCTTTCTTTCTCTTCTTTGTTTCGGGGATTAAGCACAAAATCTGCCAAGGCCAGGTCAATTGGGCGTTTTTGAAGGTCGGCTTGCATGGCCAGGCGCAGCAAAGTGCCTTCAAGCTCGCGGATATTGCTTTGCACCCGCTCAGCGATGTAAAAAGCCACTTCTTCGCTGAGCGCGATTCCTTCAAGCTCTGCTTTTTTCTTAAGGATCGCCATTCGGGTATCGAGCTCGGGGGGCTGGATATCGGCGGCAATTCCCCATTGGAAGCGCGAAACCAGGCGCTCTTCAAGGGCTTGAATCTGGTGTGGGGGCAAATCACTGGTCAAAACGATCTGCTTATCAGCATGATAGAGTGCGTTGAAAGTGTGAAAGAACTCTTCTTGTGTTTGTTCTCGTCCAGCGAGGAACTGGACGTCGTCGACGATAAGCACATCACAGCGCGAACGGTAGCGGGCCCGAAATTCGTCGATCCGCCTCTGCTGGAGGGCTGAGATGAACTCGCTCGTGAAGCGCTCGGCAGAGGTGTAGATCACCCGTGCGCAAGGGTCGCGGTCTCGGATGTGGTGACCTATGGCGTTGATGAGATGGGTTTTGCCTAGTCCCACTTTGGCATAGATGAAGAGGGGATTGTAGCGCTTTCCAGGCCTTTCACTTGCAGCCAGGGCGGCTGCATGGGCCAGTTGATTGGAGAGGCCAACGACGAAATTTTCAAAACGGTACCGGGGATGGAGTCTATAGCGGGCAGCAAGCTGGGTGGCTTCTTCGAGGCGTGCACTTTCGGAATGCGTGGTTGGGTGGGTGAATGGAAGCTCAGGGGTGCGTGGATCGGAGGCGCGGCTTTTCGGGGTTAAGCGACGCAGGACCCCCTCTGTGGTCGAGGAAATCCACCCTGGTGAAGTCACGCTTTCAAAAGAGGGAGGCAAAGGGCCCTTTTCTTGGTGCTCTTGGACTTTTTCCTGAGCGACCACCCACTCAATCCGCTCGATTGGAAGAGAAAAAAAATTGCAAGCCAGGGAGAGGATTTCTGAGGAGTAGCGGGGAGCGATCCAATCGGCAAAAAAGCGGTGAGGAATTGAGATGCGGAGCACTGAATTCTCGATTCCCAGGAATCCAAGCGGTTCAAACCAAGCGGTGAAGGTGTGCTCAGACATCCGCTTCCGAAGCTCAGCCAACACTTTTTCCCACGTCGCGTTCATGCAAGAGAAATTGTCGGCTGAGGAAGGCATGGAGGTCCAAAAAGGGGCGCTGAGCGCAGAGGAAAAAAGATTTTCGAAAACGTCAAATTTTTTGTATTCCACGGCACTTGTGAGAAGGTTTCAAAGCAACGATGTGCAGGGTAAAGTGCGGATTTTTGGCATGCGTCTTCGTTTTTTGGCCCATCGAGGTTTTGGCCCAGCGCTCGCCTCGGCTTCCTACTTCAGAAGATTACGAAACGCCGCGATCGTTGGCTTTGGGCCTTGGGGCTCGGGCTTCGGCGCTTTCAACTGCAGCCCTTGCAAACAATCCTGCAAATTTGGCCTTGGCCCGCCTCTACCACTTGGAGGGAGCACTTGGTTACGTGCCCCAGCATCGCCAATTTTCCTTTGGAGCGGCGGTTATCGATTCTTTCAGCTCTTGGTTGGCGATGGGGATTCAGTACCGCTACCTCCTTGGAAATGGCGAGTACGGCCACTCAGGAATGGACGGGCGGATCGGACTTGCCATTGCCCTCTCTGAGGCATTCTCAGTGGGAGTGGTTGGGCGTTACCATTCGCTCGTAAGAGAAGGGCAGATCGAAGGCGATCTGAGGGGGCCTTATGCCGAAGGCGTGAATTTTGATCTCTCATTGCGCTTTTCGCCCCTGACAGGCTTTCACATTGCCGTAATTGGGCAAAACCTCATCGACTACGGGACTCCCTATGTCGCCCGCCTGGTGGGGGGAAGCGTGTCCTACTCTTTTGGCACTCTTCTCAGCCTTGCCCTTGATGCCTTAGCCGATATCTCCACTTTCCGCACACCTCGAGATGAAATACGGCCAGAGCTTTTAATCGGTGGAGCTGCTGAACTCTTCACAGGAGAGGTGCCGGTCAGAGCGGGATATTTCTATGACTCGGGTCGGGGCATTCATGCGCTTTCCGCAGGCCTTGGATATGTGCGGCCCGAATTCTCCATCGAGCTTGGGTGGCGCCAACAAGTGGTACAAGGGGATGAGACGAGGCTGCTTCTCAGTTTCCGCTACTTTTTGCGCTAGGACTTGGCAAAGCAGGCAAGCGCAATCGTCAGTGACAGAATTCAAGGAGAGCAGAATCAATTGCCCACTTTGAGCACTTGCCCCAAAGCCCAAAGCAATCGAATCGCCCAAGGAAGCCCATGGATGCGAAGGCGCCCCTCCTCCCATGCCTTCCACAAGGAGCGGTTCACAGGGCCCAAAGGGTTGGGAAATCCCGCAATCGATTCGCTTCTGCTCAATTCAACGATGCATTCAGCCTCCCCTCGAATGGTGAGGTCTGGAATTCCAACAATTCCATCTTGAAGCACCACCGAATCCCCTTGGAAATCGATGGTGGTTGCAACCTCTGCATCTTCGGCATAGAAAGCCACCTGCCCGCGGAGGGAACGCAGAAGCTCAAGGCGCTCTGGGTGATCCCGCAGATTGTCTTTGAGAAGGGCCGCAAGCATTCTGGCAAGGCCATTTGCTTCGCTTTGGTTTTGAATCTCGAGCATGCTTCAACTGTGGCTTTTTTCGGAGCCCTTGACCATTCTAAGGCTCAGGCGATGGCGCCCGGAGGGTTGTTGCAAAACGCAAGCCTCCTTGAGGGGATGAAGACCCAGGGGCTGGGCCAATCCGAGTGGCAAAGGATGGTTTGGACTTGCTCGAAGGTTGAGGAGGAGAAGTGGCTTTGGGTTTCTTTTGGGTTGATTGGTGGGGAGGGTGGGAAGCCTCCAAAGGCAAAGCCTCTGGTGAGGTGCTAACGCCCTCTTCTTGTGGGTTAAGGGAAGTTCGGGTGACTGAGTCGGATTGAAGAGAAGCCTCATCCTGTGGTGGTTCGGTAGGTAGAGGGGGGAGTTGCGCTGCCAAGTGGTGGTTCTCTTCTGTGTGATGGCGAAGTTGGAGTAAGCCCTTCCCTCGCCACTCGATTTCCAACCACTCTTTTTCTCCAAAAGCAACACGATGTAAAGCCCCAGGTGAGGAGCGGATTTTTGCTTGGCCTTTTTTTTCCTCCCCGTCAATCCACATGGGGGTCTTACTCGTTTCAACCACAATCTCAACCTGGTCAGGTGCCTCTTCAGCAGCTTGTTGATCAAGTTGTTCATGGGAAGTGCCTAGCCTTGCTATCCCATAACCCAACAAAAAACAACCAATGCCAACCGCTGCCGCACCCACGAAATGAGGGATTGAAGAAAAAAATCGATTGGTTTGGAGAGGACGGTTGTTCACCTTCTCATGGGGAGGTTGTGCTTGTGCCTCTAGAGGGAGTGCTTGTGGCGGAGTGCTGAGTTCGGATATGTCTGTTTCAAGGGAAATCGCTGGAAGAGGTTCTGTCCGATCAGGGGAGGGGGGGAGGACCTCATCGACTTCTTCGATTTCAATGGCTTCAAGACGTTCTGTGGTTTGAGGGTTTGATGAAGAAGGGAGGGGAGGAGCTTCAACGGGGGAGGGAGGAGATGCAATCAACCCCTCAAGGGTTTGGAGCACCTGGTTGAGGCTTGCCCTTTGGGCAGGATTTTTTGCTGTGAGCTTGGCGATGAGGGCCCTAAGCTCGGTGGGAATTCCATCTGGGAGTTCACCTTGTGGCCCATGGGGATTGAGCATTTCAAGGAGGATCATGCCAAGGGCATAGAGGTCGCTTTTTGTGCCAGGTTGTTGGCCCGAAACAAATTCAGGGGCAAGGTAATGGCTGCGCATCAAGGCTGATTGGGTGGTGGGTACAGCAGGAAGAATCCCGCAATCAATCAATACGATTCTTTCGTGTTTTGCAATGATCACATGTTCTGGAGAGAGCTCACCTTGGAGGATCCCCATGCGGTGCAGGACCTCAAGCGCCCGGGCAATCTGAAGCCCCACTCGAGATACCCTTTCAGTTGGAAGGGTAGCCCTCTGGTTGATGAGCAGTCGGAGCGAAATCCCGTGGATCCACTCCCTGAATAACCACGGGCATTCCCCAACCACACCCCAAGCGAGGGGCGGAGCGATCGAGGGGTGGTTTAAGCGCGCGAGCTTCTCAATCGAATGGCAAATCGCTTTGCTTTGAGGCGGCCGGTCCTCTGGACCAACGAAGAGTTTAAAGACTCCCTTTTTCCCAGTGGCGATTTCAACCACCCTCCAGCGGATCGAGGTCCGCCCCCTCGTTGGAGCACTTTCTGGCACGAAGCGATCTGCAAGGGGAAATTCAACCACAGCTTGCACACGATACCCAAACCCAAGCATTTCTTCAACTTGCACCTTGGCGCAAGAGCATCCAGGTGAAGATCAGGGCCGCAACGGCCACCACGGCAAGAAAAGCACCAATCCCAAAAACCACCCATGCGATTCGAGGAACGGGTGCCTTGGGCGGTTCCTGCGATGGTTGGGGAATTTCATGAAGATCTGGAATCGTTCCATGCTCCAACGCTTCAGGCTCCGGGCTTCTTCCGCTTGTTCCAAGAGAGCGTTCTTGCCCAGCGGGCACGCCTTCAAGCACTTCTTCAAGCGCTTTGCCGAAAGCTCCGGCGCTCTCAAAACGATCTTCTGGCTGCTTCGCCAAGGCCTTGGCCAGGACCTCCCAAAGGCCCTTTGGCCACTCTCGATCAGGCAAGCGCACTGAGATAGGGATTGGAGGCTCCCGAATGTGTTTTTGGAGATACTCAAGCGAATGCTTCGCGTCAAAGGGGAGCTTACCCGTAAGGAGCTCGTAAGCGATCACCGCAAGGGAGTAGATGTCGGAACGGTGATCGATGTTTTCCCCCTTGGCTTGTTCAGGGCTCATGAATTCGGGCGTGCCAAAAATCATCCCTTGGCGGGTGAGCACCAAGGAAGTGGGACGGAGTTGTTGCTCGCTCACTTTGGCAAGCCCAAAGTCGAGGACTTTGGGGAAGTCGGGAATACCACCTTGGGTTGTCAAAAAGATGTTTTCCGGTTTGAGATCCCGGTGAATGATGCCCATTCGGTGGGCTTCATCCAATGCTTCGCACACGCGGCCCATGATCCGAACCACGCGCTCAAGCGGAAAAGGGCCTTCTGAGCGGATGCACTGAGCGAGGTTTTTGCCCTCAAGGTATTCCATGACGAAGTAGCAGGCGCCATCTTCAAGCTGGCCATAGAGGAATACTCGGGCTGTGTTTGGGTGAGAGAGCTGGCTCATCGCACGGGCTTCTCTCCTAAAGCGGGCAACGATGTCTGGGCGAGAAGCGTAGCGGCTGTGGAGGATTTTGATCGCGACAAAACGACCCATTTCGGGTTGTTCTGCTTTGTAAACAGCACCCATTCCGCCCGAGCCAATGCGCTCAACAATGCGAAATTGCCCTGCGACTTCACGCCCAATGTAGGGATCTCGCACGAAGCGAGCATAGCCATTTTGGTGAAGGGCAGGCAACGAAGTGAAATCATTGCCGAAAATGCTGGTGATGGGTACCCTTCATGGCTTGACGATTCAAGGTGGTCAAAAGTTGCCAATCCTCCTTCGATCGGGGCATGAGAAGAGGGGTCTTGGTTTTCACCTCTTTCACGAGAAGCAGGCAATCTTCAACCACTTCGTCAAACAAGCTCCTGGGAGGGTTGGAAATGTAGACTTGCAAGATGAGCAAAGCGGTTTTCAACCACACCCCATCTTTGAAAAAAGGTGTTTGAAATTCCAAAAGCGCCATAAGGAAGTGGGGGAGCAAGATCTTGTCTCAACTGAGCCAAGAACCCAGGTGGGGTAGATGACCAATGGTGCGAATTCGTTGATCAAAGCGCTTAGAGAAGAGCCACCACAAAAGCGACTTGAAAAGGTTTTTGCCAAGGTAAGTGCAATTGGAGGATTTACCCTCCGAGTTGGAAGAAGGGGAGAATCTCCTATGATCCAGATATGCATCAATACCATTCAAGGAAAAAGCATCGAAGTGGAGTGCGTCGATGCAGGTGATGTGGTTGAGATTGCCATCACTGGGGGAGATCCTCCATGGAAGGAGCGCCTCTTCGACCTTCTCAAAAGCCGAGGCATTAGAGCGGTGTTTAAGTGAATGGCTTTGGCGTGCAAGGTAGGGTGTACAGTAGTGGGTGCAGTCAGAGAAGGGAGCAACAAGGTAAGACGGGTGCTTTGAAATGGATTAGGAGGTGCATCCAAGGGTGTGGTGGCAAAGGGGTGGAAGGGAATGGGCGAGGGAAGGTGCTCCCAGTGCCTTTGGCCTCAAGCAAG
>JANWYL010000083.1 GCA_025056955.1 Sandaracinaceae bacterium
TAAGGGTTGATGGGGCATGCCACAGATGCACAATCGGCTCATCGGGCTTATGTTGTGAATGAAATGAAAATGAAAAGGAAAAAGTTGATTTGTGATGCTTGCGGATCAGAAATCGATGGAGAAGCAGCTGGCCATGGCCTTCTCGTTTTTGTGCGTGGGGATTCAGTGATTTACGAAGAACCGCCACTCTGCGAGCGCTGCGCTTTGGCAATTGGGGTGACTGCCCTCCACCGCTTTGTTGAGGAGGAAGAAGAAGGCTAGGCCAGAGGATACCGGGTTACGTGATGCTCCAACCGCCGTCAACGACAAAGCACGCACCTGTGATGTAGCTTGACGCATCGCTTGCCAGAAGCAGGGCAAGAGATGCAACATCATCAGGGACTCCGATGCGCTTGATCGCCAGGCGGTTGAGGATTGAGCCGCGAATTTCTTCATTTGAAACGAGGGCTGCTGAAAAGCGGGTGTCGATTAGCCCTGGAGCAATCGCATTGACCCGGATTTGGGCAGGTCCGAGCTCAATCGCCAAGGTGCGCGTCATCGAAATGAGCGCTGCTTTGGTCATGGCATAGATGCCCTGAAGCGGCATTCCCATCATGCCTGCAACCGATGCAATGTTGATGATTGAGCCTGGAGCCTGACGCTCTTGGAGGTGCCTGACGAGAGCGCGAATGGCATAAAAGGGGCCTTTGAGATTGACTTCGAAGGTTTTATCCCAAGCGCTCTCCTCAAGGAGCATCATTGGGCCAAAATAAGGATTTGTGGCTGCGTTGTTCACAAGCACATCGACTTTGCCAAAGCGTTCAACTGCGGAGCGCACCAAGCTTTCAACCTCTTCTTGTCGTCCCACATGACATGGCAAGGCCAAGGCCACTCCGCCCTCTTCGCGAATTTTTTGTGCGACTTTCTCAAGGCTTTCTCTTTTGCGGGAGGCCAGTACCGTCATCGCGCCGGCTCGCGCAAACGCACGGGCAATCGCCTCACCGATTCCCCGACTCGCCCCAGTAATGATCGCCACTTTTCCGTTGAGATCGATCTTTACGCTCATAGGGCCTTTGTGTTGATTTTTCAAACCCCGCGCAAGGATGAATTGACAAAGGCATTGCCGCTCAATCCATTACTGCTTGTTGGGCACAGGCACAGGATTTTTGGCTCTTGGGCGAGGTGAAGCTTTGGGCGTGTCAAACGATTTATCGAGCTCAAGTAAAAATGAAAGCGGCAACGTGCAAGCAATCAGCGCGAGGGTGGGTGATTTCAGCCATGACTCTGGGGGAGCAATGGAGAGTGAGAAGAAACCACTGTCATAAAGCCATTTATAGAGGCCAGTGGGCAAGGAGGTGTCAAGATATCTGCATGCGAGCCAATAGAACAAAGAGCCAACGAGAAGGCCTCCAATCGCTTTGAGCAAAGCCTCAAGCCAAGCGCCTTCTTTCCAGGGGAGAGGAGCAGCCAAGATTCCTGCCGTACCGCAGCCTCCTCCAATCAAAAGATAAGCGAGGACCGAGCCTTGGGCGATGGACCAACCCCACCTATGTTCCACGAGGTAACCGATGCCTCCACTTAGAAAAACGCTTTTTAACAAGCCCCAAAACGCGGCCTTGAACACTCGGAACACTTGTAAAATCTAGTAGAAGGCCGAGGGGTGATCAATCTCCTCGCTTCCTTCCAACCGAAAGGAATCCGTTTTCAGCCAATGGGCGAAAGGCATGGACGGAAAGCGAAAAGACATTGGAGTTGTTGTGATTGGCAGAAACGAAGGGGAGCGGCTCATTCGTTGCCTGGGCTCTGTCAAGCGAGAGGTCGACCAGGTGGTTTATGTTGATTCGGGGTCAGCCGATGGATCTCCTGAACGTGCCCGCTCGATTGGGGTGAGGGTGCTCGAGCTTGACAAAAGCATTCCTTTTACTGCTGCAAGGGCGCGAAATGAGGGCTTGGCAGAATTGATCAAGGCGAGTCCTGAATTGGACAAGGTTCAGTTCATAGACGGAGATTGTGAGCTTGTAGAGGGGTGGCTTGAAAGAGCGGCAACTGTCCTCGACTCGAGACCGGAGGTTGCGGTGGTGTGTGGGCGCCGGCGGGAACGCCATCCGGAACGCAGCATTTATAACCGCGCCATTGATGTGGAATGGAATACTCCAATTGGTGAAGCCAAGGCATGTGGGGGCGATGCGATGATGCGAGTGCAAGCATTTCTTGAGGTGGGAGGCTTTGATCCCACCTTGATTGCTGGGGAAGAGCCTGAGTTGTGCCTTCGCTTGCGGCGGCGCGGCTGGAAGGTCTTGCGCATCGACTGCGACATGACTTGGCATGATGCAGCCATCTATCGTTTTGGGCAGTGGTGGAAACGGGCACTGCGCTCTGGCTACGCCTATGCAGAAGGTGCAGCGCGCTACGGTCGTGATCCAGAGCGCTACTGCGTTCGAGAACAGCGCCGCATCCTTTGGTGGGGTGGAGTTTTGCCTTGTGTGGCGATTGGAGCAGCCCCTTTTACTCGAGGCATTTCCCTCGCATCGTTTGGTGCCTATCCCTTGAGCGCTTACCGTGTCTATCGCTCCCTGCGCAAACGCGGGATCGATCATGAGAGTGCAAGCGCATACGCCATTTTGATCACAGTTGGAAAATTTGCTGAAATGGCGGGGATTCTCCTCTATTGGCGAGATCGATTGAAACAGCGCAAAAGAAAAATCATCGAGTATAAGTGACAAGAAGCCACCGCAATGTGTGTCATCTTCACACTGAGCGAAAAGAGGTGATTAAGGGAAAACTTCAACCATGCTCGAGATCAGTCCAGGCGATCTTTCAGAGTGTAGAGCGATTTTGTCGCGGGGCTCAAAGAGCTTTTCGCTTGCTGCTTCTTTTTTGGGAAAAAATGCGACCGATGCCCTTTCTGCCCTTTATGCATTTTGCCGGATCTCAGATGACGCGATCGATGAAAGCACTGCACCTGCCCAAGCCCTCGACTCCCTTTTGGAGAGGGTGGAGGAGGCCTTCCAAGGCAGACCTCAGCCGCAGCCCGCCGATCGGGCCTTGGCCTGGCTTTTTTGCGCGCACTCCCTGCCCCGTGCCCCGATTGATGCTTTGCTCGAGGGATACCGCTGGGACGTTGAGGAAAGGAGCTATCACACGCTGTCTGACACCATTTCTTATGCAGTTCGCGTTGCCGGTTCAGTGGGAGTGGCTTCGAGTTGGCTTCTCGGCAGAAGAGAGCCCGAGCTTCTTGCCAGGGCTTGTGAGCTTGGGGTTGCGATGCAGCTTACAAACATTGCTCGCGATGTTGGCGAGGATGCGAGACGGGGGCGCATCTATCTTCCTCTTGAGTGGCTCGAGATGGATGAGGACGAAAAGCGTGCCTGGCTTGCTTGTCCTCTTCCAACGACCCAAGTCAGGCGGGCCACTTTGCGATTGATTGAACAAGCGGAGGAGCTTTACGAGAGGGCAGAAAGAGGCATCCCTTTTTTGCCTTGGCGTGCAAGGACTGGGGTTCGTGTGGCCCGCCACCTCTACGCAAGAATTGGTGCGATTGTCAAAAAGCGCGGTGGGGATGGCGTCACGAAACGGGCTTTCACCCTTCCATCCGAAAAGGCCTTGTGCATTGTTCGGGCCCTGGCTGAGGAGATTTTCAGTGTGTTCGATCTGCAAAATGCATCGCGTCAACTTCGGGAGTTACCCCCCTTGCCTGAGGCGGCATGGCTCATTCAGGCGTGCTTTCGTCATTGAGAGTTCACTCGAAATGTATTTCTGCCACTCCTCCCCCAAGGCGGTGCCAGCTCCGCACAATGAAACGCAGCCGTTCGACTGCATCGACCTTGATCTCATGCTCGATGGGTTTGCGATCGGTTGAAAAGGGCATCCACCCTTCGATGCGCTTTGCAATCTTTTGATTTGACCACACTTCAAGGAGGTAGTCTCGCGTTGCGCGGTCAAAGTGCGGTTCATTGCAGGCGTTGGTGATCAAAACCCGCTCGATGCGGCGCGGTGGATGAATCCGAAGCTCAATCCAGCCGCTCCGGTGGTCAGGAAGAAGCCATTCGGTTTTTGGGTTTCCATCGACTGCCCACTCGGGCCCCCACTCCTTGCCAGCGCCAAATTTTGAAGAAGCACTCACAAAAACCCCCTCAGGTTCATGCGTCAGCCACCATGCCAGAAGCGCAGTTCCAAAGAGAAGGGTCACGAACCAAAGGAGACGCCTTTTTTTTCTCCTGATCCACCCATCGGGAGCAATTGTGACGGGATAGATGGCTGAATCGATGAGCGCTCTGGCATGGAGCACCCGATGGAGGCGCTCAAGTTCTTGGGGGGTGATGTCGCGATCAAATGAGGGAGGAGGATGCTCGGCGAGGTCCTCAAGAAGGATTCCAATCGCTTGAACTTTGGCCTGGTTGATTCCTTTTGCGATGAGGGCCTTTTGCCAGGGTTCGAGAGAATTTTCTTTTGGAGCTGGAGCACGGCTTGGATTGCCAGGGGAAGCAATGCCCTCTTCAATCGATTGAGTGGCTTGGATTGCTTCTTCAAGGGCCGAGAGGGCCATTCGGAAGGCTTCGGCAGGGTGGCCTGCATCGAGCAAGCGCTCTGCGGCCTCGGCTCGTTGGCGGCTGAGCCCTATGTGCGCGCGCACGGCTTTTCGCAGGGCTTCTGGAGTGAGGCGCGCTTCTTTAAGCCGCTGTTCAAAGGTGAAAAAATCGACAAATGTCCTCAACCACCTCACTTGAAGGGGAGACCCCAGCAATTGGGCCATGCAATTTCGTGGCTCAAGGGTGAATTGGGATCAAGAAGCCTATTCCAAGCGCACTCCGAGTCGAAGCATCCCTTGCCCAATCAAAGGCACTGCCTCGATTTCTGTCCAAACCCATCCGACCCTTCCTTCAATGCCAATGAAAACGTCGAAAGAAACAAAAAACTCAGCTCCTAGAAGCAAAACAGTCTCAAGCACACCCATCCAACCGCTTTTGCGAAATTTTGCCTCCCGATGGCCTACACCCGCACCTAGCCCAATCCCAAAATAGGGGATAAGGGCAATCACATCGATTCGGTGGAGCACATCAAAGCTTCCACCGATGCGCACCCAATCAGTCCCATGCATGATTCCCTGCAACCGATAGCGGATATCCCATCCCAAGGCGACTCCCAAGCTCCCGCCACCTTCGACTGAAACAGCATGGGGGGCGTAAGGTGTATCTCCAGCAATTCCAACGTATCCCCCTCCTCCCCACACACTTCCTTCTGCATGGACTTTTTTGGGAAAGGCCAAAAAAAGTAAGGTGCAAAGTGTCCCACACCACCTCATGTCGGGCCTAGCGTTTTCACCAATTTTGTCTCTTTATGGGTACGTGCAGAAATCTGATTTTATGCTTTCTCATGAAGATTAAGATTAACGAGCAAATGTAATCAAAACCAATTCTTCTTTGCGAAAACTCTCAAAGACATCAAATTCTTCCAATCGCTCAACTCAAGCAAACGCTAAAAAAGAATGTAAAAATACCGCTTGCTTTTGCAAAAATACATGAGAGCAGCATCGTTCTCCTCGCTTTTCACAACCTCAATCACCTCCTCCGTTGCCATTTCCATTTCCACCATCTCCATTCCCATCGCCTTCACTCCCCTCGCCCACATCCACATTTCCGTTGCCATTGTCTTTCTCATCGAAACTTGAATATAAAAGACCTAAACCTAAAGCCATGGCAAGACGATTGGCAATAACCTTATCGCGTCCGTTCGAAACGGACCTTAGTTTCTTTAAAATGTTGAGCGGGTCTTGAATCGATAGGCTTGCGACGAGTTGTTCTCCTTGGAGTTCTCGAATGATTTCGTTCCCTGACTGAAGCGTTTTGAGAAGCGTGCTTCGAATGGCTTTTTTTTCAAGCTCTCTATCAATCGTTTCTCCGCCGCGAAGTCGCTCTCTTGTTGAAATGGTTGCTTGGATCACTGCTTCGATCGGTATGCCTGGAGCATTTGGAAGATGAAGGAAGACAAAGCGCTGCTGAATGGGAGCATCAATCTGAGTACGATGCGGCATTCGGTAGGCGCTGTATGATGTGGGAATTTGGCTTTGGTTGCCATCGCCATTTTTTCTAAAAGAGAGTCTTCTTACCTTAACAATGCTCATGGACAAAGTTTCTTTTTCATGCAATTCGCGGAGGATTGTGAGTAACCATTGAGGGATGGCTTGAATTTCCTCCAGTGTCAACACGTCGCTTGTAAAATCCTTAACTTGTTTTATTTCGATTGAAAGCGCATTGTAATCTTTTAAAAGAAAAGAAACGAATTTTTTGTGTGAATTTGTGGCTTGAAAGACAGTGATACCAACTGGGCTAAAGAATTGCGCTCTGAAAAAAAGAAAAAAAAGAAAAAGAAAAATAAAAGGCATGATAGAAAGGAAAATCTCAATAAGAGAAAGATTGAGAAAAACAAAATAAGCACAAACGATGCTGATCCCTAGCACCCAAAAAAGCAGACACTCAATCACGTGGCCCAATTCAAGGTATGCTGTTAAGCGGGAATCGAGAGGTGCACCGCAACCCGCGCACAACTCAGAGGATCCGATGGGGGTCGAGCAGAATGGGCATCGGTTGCCGAGGCGAGCAAGTTCTCTTGCCACGCCCTTAGGGAGCAACGTTGTGGGGTGAGTCGCTCTTTTTTCAGAAGAGAGAAAAGGTTTCGGGCCTTTTTCAGGTGCGGAACCTGTATCTGCTTGTGGGGGATTTTGATTATCCTCCTCAGAGGCCATGCGCTATATTCCCACCCCTTGCCACCTCAGCAACATAAGCTTTTGCTCAGAAAGGATGCTGGCACAAAAGCAAGGGTACATTGACAATCCACATGCTTTCAAATGGCTTTGTTACCTGCCCTGGAAGGTGGGTGCGCTGTGAATAGGCTTTTAGAGAAGAATCACGCAGCAACCGGTTACGCAAAACCCGTTGGGTGGGCAAGGTGGATCGCTCGGAAGCCCACAAGGTTGTTCCCCGCGGGGGCATCTGGGGGAGGGCCAGGAATCGCTTGAAGGTGTTGCATCCCTAGATCTGCCGTCAAAAGTGGCGCCACCGTCAGGATGTGCTGAAGAGAGGCAGTCAGGAGGGAGCTCCCTACGCCCTAAACACAACTCGCAACGTTCGCACGAGTTGAAACAACCGGGGAGGCGAACGGGGGTACAAGGCCTGCACGACATGGGGTTGTGCACGCTTTCAGGACCACAAGGGGGGGCCCCATCGACAGGGGTCGAGCCAAGGTAAACGAAATTTCCCGAGCCTCCCGGTATTTCGCAACAACCAAAACAGTCGCATCCATTTGGAACCAATGGGCCACAAACAGAGCCACACCGATCTTCAACGCGGTGACAGGACCGGCCGGGGGGGAGATCGCTCCTGTAGGGGCACCGGGGCGTGCCAGGTGCAAGGGGATCGCAGGACTGGTTGTAGGTGCACCCGTCATTTCCTGGGCCTTGATCTTGGTCAAAATAGCAATCGACCAAGCAGGTGGCTGTATCGCCAATACCGATGTCGTATACATCTTCGGTGTCGTCACATGGACCAAGGCAACCTGGATCACGGTCATCGACCAGTCCATCTCCATCGTTGTCCATGCAATCACCACAACGATAAGTGCGGCCAGCGCAGGGGGCTTGGTGGCAGCCTAAGCCAACGTCGGAATGCGAGTCCGGATGCGAAAAAGCGTCGTCGCTTCTTGAATCCGAATTGTCCTCCGAATCGGCCCGCCCATCCTGGGATGCGTCTCCTGATGAAGCGTCTCCTCTTGGGAGGGGGCTCTCATCCCCTCCTGAGCCATCGAGCCCAAAAACGTCAGAACTTCCCCCAACATCTGGCATTTCTTTTCCTCCACAGTCACAACCAGCCCAGAGGGTGAGGAGGAGAAAGAAAAGGGGGGTGGCTTTGCTTCTCACGAGATCGCTTATGCCAATCCCCCCACAAGGGAAAGAGGGCTAAGAGCTTGAAGAAGCAGGGCCGCTTTTTTCGTGCTCAGGACTCAAAAACTGGTGGGGGTTTTGACGAAAGCGTTCGGCGCAGTGTGGGCAGCAAAAATAATAGGTGCGCCCATCATGCTCCACTTTCGGAGAGTTTTCCGTGACCACAAAGGTTTCCCCACTTACGGGGCAACGCGTCGTATCACCGATTTTGGCTTCTCCTGGTGGCACGATGTTGCTGCTCTCACCCCCACTGCTTGCATGTGAAAGGGATTGTTCGGATGGAGTGCTCGAGCCACCACATCCCTCCAAGGTGATGAGGCCAAAGACGAGGCCAAATAGCGCAATCCTTTTCATGGCATCGCTCCCTTTTGAATTTGAATGATTGCGGAATTGATAGCCGAGCTCGGCCAAGAGTCAAAAGCCAAAAAATTGCGCTATGCTTTGAAATAGATGCCGCGCTGGCTTCGGATCATTCTTACTGGCTTTTGCTTTTTTCTGTTTTTTTGCGGGAGTCCTCTGATTCCGATTCTGTTTTTCCCTTATTTGCGCCTGACTTCAAAAAACCAAGCAGTGTTTCGGGAACGCACGACCTGCTTTATCAATCGTGCCCTTTATGGCTTCACGCGAATCCTCGCTTTGTTTGGCCTGATCCGGGCACCTGCGAAGGTCAGTCTCCCGGCCGGCGTCGATCCCAGTCGTCCCTTTGTTCTCATCTCAAACCACCCAACGCTCATTGATGTGGTGCTCACTCTTGGGTGGTTTGAACGCTTGACCTGCGTGGTCAAAGGCCACTGGAAGCGTTCTTGGGCTTTGGGCACCCTTCTGCATGCCACAAATCACCTCTTCGGCCCAAGCGGTGAAGGCGAAAGCACGCATCGGGCGATCGTGGAACATCTGCGGCGTGGCCATCCGATTTTGATTTATCCAGAAGGCACGCGATCTTTGGCGGACAGACTCCACCGCTTTCGACGCGGGGCAGTCGAAGCCGCTTTTGAGGCAGGAGTCCCAATCGTCCCTATGTATCTCGAAGTCAGTGAGCCCCTTCTCATGAAGGGCGTGCCCTTTTGGAAAGTTCCGGTCTCAACGCCCGAATTTCGCGTTGAATTTTTTGAAGTGATTGACCCCCGCAAAGAACACCGCACCCCAAAAGAAGTCAATGCTTACCTCCAATCGCGTTATCGCAGCCGATTTGCAAAGACGATTGAAGATCGAGGGCATAACCAGCAAAAGCTCAAGGGAGGAGGGTGCTCTGTGCAAAATTGGCTTGTTGAATCCAAGGCCTCTCAGTGAGTTGTTGAGGAGAATCAGTTGCCCAAGAGGCAGGGTGTTACAAGCTGATGTGATGTCTCGCCCTTACGTCATCGGAGTTGCTGGAGGCAGTGGTTCGGGAAAAAGCACAATCGCCAAAAAGATCGCCGAGGCCTGTGGCCCTGATGTGTGCATCATCGAACAGGATGCTTACTACCGCGATCGACCAGACCTGAGTTTTGAAGAGCGATGCAACTTGAATTTCGATCATCCTGATGCCATCGAAACGGAGCTTTTAGTTGCCCACATCCAGGCGCTCAAAAGGGGGGAGAGCATTCAGGTGCCCATCTATGATTTCATCAACCACAAGCGAAGCCAAAAGACCCGTTTGGTGCAGCCCGCTCCAATCATTGTGGTCGAAGGGATCTTGCTCTTTGTTGAGCCCCAGTTGCGGGCAGAGTTCGATCTCAAGCTTTTCATCGATACTGATCCGGACATCAGGGTTTTTCGTCGTATCCGCAGGGATATGGAGAAGAGGGGGCGCACATTCGAAGCCATCCGTAAGCAGTACTATGAAACCGTGCGGCCAATGCACCTCCAATTCGTAGAGCCAAGCAAGCGGTGGGCCGACGTGATCATTCCAGAAGGCGGCCACAACACGGTAGCGCTCGACCTGGTTCTCACAAAAATTCGCGCAGAGGTTGTTGCCCGTCGGGCAGGAGGGATTGGGAGATGAGAACCACAAAATGCTCATTCAATTGATGAGCCTTTTTCAGATCCCACTGGGTGATGTTGGGTTGAGGGATGCCAGCTCTGCGTAGAGGTAAGCGTTGGCACGAATTGCCCGCTCAAAGAGGCCAAGGTGCAAGGACTCATTGGGTCCATGGGCCCCACTTTCGGGATCCATGACCCCATTCAAAATGAGAGGAACGTGGGGAAAGCGCTTGGCAAAAATCGCAACGAAGGGGATGCTCCCACCCACACCAATCCGCAAGGGAGGGTGCCCCCATCCCTTTAGATAAGCCCGATCGACTGCATCGTAGACGGGACCTTTGGGATCATCGATCCATGGGAGTGCACTGAGCTCTTTGAGTTTGACTGTGACTTGAACACCTCCTGGTGGGGAGGAAGTGAGGGTTTTTGAAATTTCCTCAAAGAGGGCTTGTGGGGTGCAACCAGGGGGGATTCGAAGGGAGAGGATTGCACTGGCTTTGTGGCGAATCGCGTTTTTTTCTTCCCCTGGCTTTGGTAGGGAGGTTGAAAGGATGGTGATTGCGGGTTGACGCCACACCCACTCTGCCCGTGAACGACCTCGCTCTGGAAGGGGGAGCACAGACGAAAGAAGGCGGCCACCCTTCCGAATGAGCGCCTCATCAAATGGTATCTTCTGGGACTCTTTTCTCCAGTTTTCCGAGACATCGATTCGCCCAATCCGCAGACGGGTGTCTTCGTCAACGAGGCGTGCGAGCAGGGAGACGAGGGCCAAGGCTGGATCGGGAAGAAGATTTCCCCAAAGACCGCTGTGTACGTCAGCTGTCAGGGCTTCGCAGGTGAGTTCGATTTCCATGAGCCCTCGGAGGGAGACCGTGAGGCCAGGGATATCGACTGAAGGATTTTCACAATCGGTGAGGACCATGAAATCAGCTGAAAAAGCTTCCGGGAACGCTTCGATATACCGCTCGAGGTTGGGTGAGCCGATTTCTTCTTCTCCTTCGATGACAAGCTTGATGTTGAGGGGGAGCTCTCCTGTTTCCTCAAGCCACGCCCGAATGGCTGCCAGATGTGAAAGCCACCCTCCCATGTCATCGGAAGCACCTCGAGCGTACACTCGGTCTCCTCTTTTGGTGAGCTTATGTGGGGGCGTATCCCAAGCCTCGTTTTGAACAGGTTGGAGATCGTAATGACCGTAAATGAGCAAGGTGGGTTTTCCTGGTTGCTTTGAGTAAGAGGCAGCCACAAGGGGAAGAGCACCATCAAGCTGAAGAAGGCGGACGGAATCAAGGCCCAGCTCGCAGAGGTCGTTTGCAATCGCTTGGGCGAGCTTTATGACGTCTGAATGGTGTTCTTCCTCGCAGGAAATCGCAGGGTGCGCGACATAGTGGGACAACATTGCAAGGGTGCTCTCCATCGAGCGGCAGGCACGCAAAGCGACAGCGGTGGTGATGTGATCGAACATGCGATGGCTTTGTCTTGTCGAAGCGTTGGGTTCAAGTGGGATCACCGGTTGTTCTTCACACATCACTTTAGACAGCAAATGCCGAGGGGTTGAAAGCCAGCTGTCATGACCAATCGGGATGATCGTGCCGATGGTTGTGGCACGTTTTGGGATTGGTGCGCGAGAAGCTCAACCAATTTTCTGGTTGCTTTACCTGTTGCTGTTTTTTTCACTCACAATTTTCTGCGGTTGTGCGGCAGCATGCGCTGTGATTCCTGCTTTGCGGGCACTGTTTTGGTCGCTCTGTTCATTCGGATGATGATGGAGGATCATGAGCAACGAATCAATCGAAAGCCATGGCTTTAGCAGGCGCACAGGTGAGGTGGTTTGAGGCGAACGATTGGTCAAAGGTAATTTGTGGTGGTTGTTTTGGTGGTTGGGTGATGCATTTGAACCCCAGCAGGCTTGCGAAATGGTGATGGGGTATGGGAAAGTGGCTGCAAGGTAAAGAGTGGAATTCGGGAGGATATGCAAAAAACTGCCTCTCTTCAGCACATCCTGACGGTGGCGCCACTTTTGACGGCGGATCTAGGGATGCAACACCTTCAAGCGATTCCTGGCCCTCCCCCCGAT
>JANWYL010000084.1 GCA_025056955.1 Sandaracinaceae bacterium
AGCTCTGCTGGGAAGCGCTCGAACGGGCAGGGCATGACCCGGGTCGTTTTCCAGGACCGATTGGCGTTTGGGCTGGCTGTGGGATGGGGAGTTACTTTTATTTTCACCTTTGCCGCAATTCCGAGCTTTTGCGCTCGGTGGGGATGTTTCTTTTGCGGCACACAGGAAATGACAAAGATTTCCTCCCCACCAGGGTGAGTTATCTCCTCAACCTGCGTGGCCCATCGATAGGGGTGCAAACAGCCTGTTCGACTTCCCTTGTGGCCGTGCATCTTGCGTGTCAGTCGCTCCTTTCTCGGGAGGTGGACATGGCCCTTGCAGGGGGGATTACGATCGAGCTTCCCCACCGCCGTGGCTATCTCTACCAGGAAGGTGAGATCCTTTCACCAGACGGTCATTGCCATGCCTTTGATCACCGCGCCCAGGGAACCGTATTTGGGAGCGGAGGGGGCGTGGTCGTGCTTCGGCGCCTTGAGGATGCCCTGGAAGACGGGGATCCGATTCACGCAGTCATCCGCGGCTCTGCTGTCAATAACGACGGCTCAAGCAAGGTGAACTACCTCGCTCCAAGCGTTGAGGGCCAAGCGCAGTGCATGGTTGAAGCATACGCTGTCGCTGATGTTTCCCCCGACACAATTGAATACATCGAGGCCCATGGCACAGGGACTTATCTCGGCGATCCGATTGAAGTTGCAGCCCTCACGCAGGCGTTTCGCAAGTGGACCCAACGAAAGGGGTTCTGCTGGATCGGCTCTGTGAAAACGAATATCGGGCACCTCGACACAGCAGCTGGGGTGGCAAGCCTGATCAAGGCCACGCTCGCTTTGCAAAAAGAAGCAATCCCTCCAAGCCTCGGTTTTGAACGTCCAAATCCAACCATCGATTTCGAATCAAGCCCATTCCGGGTGGCCGATCGGTTGATCCCCTGGCCAAGGCGTTCAAGCCCAAGGCGCGCGGCAGTCAATTCGTTGGGTGTCGGTGGCACAAATGCGCACGTGGTTCTCGAAGAAGCACCTCTTCAAAAGCCCAGTGATCCGAGCCGCCGGCGTTATCACCTTCTCGTTTTAAGCGGTCGTTCAATGGCTGCGCTCCAAGGAAATACGCAACGCCTGGCTGAGCACCTCGGCAAGCACCCTGAGCAGCCCGTCGCAGACATTGCCCATACGCTGTATGTGGGTCGAAAACCCCTTGAAAAGCGCCGAATTGTTGTCTGCCAAAGCCACGAGGAAGGCGCCCGCTTGCTTGTCGAAAACGACCCCCGCCGCGTCTTTACGCACACCGCCCTCGAGAGGCCGGAACTCGCAATGCTCTTTCCAGGAGGAGGGGTCCAGCATGTGGGAATGGGGCGAGGCCTTTATGAAGAAGATGCGCTTTTCCGCGAAGTCATGGATCGAGGTTTCGCCCTTCTCAAAGAGCGTCATGGGATTGATCTGCGTCCTGTGATGTTTGGGCAAACCCAAGATGCCGCCTCTGCGCTCGAAAGGATGTCGATGCAGCTTCCGGCGATTTTTCTTGTTGAAATTGCGCTTTTTGAGCTTTGGAAAAGCTGGGGGGTGAGGCCACAAGCCCTTTTGGGCCATAGCCTCGGTGAAAACGCAGCTGCATGCGTTGGAGGGGTTTTCTCCTTTGAAGATGCCTTGGGCCTTGTGGTGCTAAGGGGCCGCCTCTTTGAGCGCCTCCCCCAAGGGGGCATGCTGAGCGTTTCCCTCTCCAATGCCGAAGTCGCAGAGCGCCTGAAGAATCACCCCGAGCTTGATATCGCTGTCCTCAATGTTCCTCAAGTCACTGTGGTTTCAGGGCCAACGGAAGCCATTCAGGCCTTCGCCCATGCCTTGGATCTTGACGGGATCGAGCACCGCCGCCTGCCCATTCCCGTGGCCGCTCACTCCCGTGCCCTCGATGCGGTGCTTGGCGAATTCGAGCGATACCTTCGATCGATCCGACTGAACCCCCCCGAGATTCCGATCTTGTCAAACTTGACTGGGAAGTGGCTGAGCGAAGCAGAGGCGAAAGATCCGGCTTATTGGGTTGCGCATTTGCGGCAAACCGTGCGCTTTTCCGATAATTTGGCCCTCCTTCTTTCTGAGCCTGGGCGGGTCCTCCTCGAATGTGGGCCGGGGCGAACCCTCAGCTCGCTTGCAAAGCAGCACCCGCAAGCCACACCAAATCTTCCAGCCATTCCTTCAATGCGCCACAAAGAAGAGGAAATCGACGACGAGTGCCAGTTTTTAACAGCGCTTGGACGGCTTTGGGCCAGTGGCGTTCCAATTGACTGGAGTCGAATGTATCCTGGCGAGCGCCGCTTGCGGGTCGAGCTGCCGACCTATGCCTTCCAACACAAGCGCTATTTCATCGAGGCATCGGCCGAGTTGCCGGCTGCCACGCCAAGCGAAGAGCTCCTTAAAAGAAGCGATATTCGGGACTGGGGCCATCGGCCTGTCTGGCTTCCAAGCGGTCCTCCTCGTCGGGCACAGGTCTCTTCGCAAGAAAGAAGTTGGCTCTTTTTTGCAGATCGGGCAGGGCTTGCCGATCGGCTTGCGCGTCTTCTTAGAGACAGGGAAGAGCGTGTATTTTTGGTGCGTGAGGGGGATGCTTATGGACGAAGGGGAGATGAATTCGTTTTGGCTCCAGAAAGGGGGCAAGAAGGCTATCGCGCACTGCTTCGGGATCTGGTCCGAAGCGGGATGAGCCCACGCGCGATTGCGCATTTTTGGCTGCTCACCCCCGACGAATCCCACCGCCCTGGCTCTTCTTTTTTCCATCATGTGCAGGAGCGTGGTTTCTATAGCCTTTTCTTTTTGACCCAAGCCCTCATCGAAGAGGGATTGCCATTTCCAGAGCGTTTGATCGCCATAAGCAATGGTGCCCTTGCGGTCGATGGTTCTGGAATCGATCGCCCAGATGAGCCCCTGCCTTATCCTGAAAAGGCAACGATTTTGGGGCCAATCCGCGTGATTCCTCATGAGCTTCCCCCAATCAAAGCCCAGCTCATCGATGTGGAGCTTCCAATCGCTCTGACCAACGGTTCTTTTTGGAATGGCTCTCTTTTCCAAGGGAAATCCAACTCGAGCAAGGGGCGAATCGATGAAAAGGGGCTTGAGCGGCTTGCCATTCAACTTTTGCATGAGTTTCAGGGCGAGGCCCAAAACGGAGTCATCGCGCTCCGCTCAGACGGCCGCTTCGTGCTCTCGTATGAGCCACTGCTCCTTGAGCCAAGCCCCACTTTGCTTGAGGCGATTCCAGAAGGCGCTCCCGTGCTCATCACAGGAGGCCTTGGAGGTCTTGGCCTCACTTTTGCGCGGGCCCTTGCCCAAAAAAGACGCACTCCCCTTGTCCTGGTCGGTCGGAGCGAGCTTCCAGAACGCAAGGAGTGGGAAGCCTATATCCGGCGCCACGGCCGGGACGATCGGGTGAGCCAACGGATTGCAGCCCTCCTTGAGATCGAAGCGATGGGAGTGCCTTTTTTGGTCGAACCGGCCGATATCACTGTCGAAGCGGAAGTCGAAGAAGTGCTCCGCACAGCGCGGGCCCGCTTTGGTCGAATCGAAGCGGTGATTCACGCAGCTGGTGTGATCCGCGATGCCCTGATTCCCACCAAAACCCAAGCCGATTGCGAAGAGGTCTTTGCCCCAAAGATCCAAGGGACCCTCGTCCTTGAGCGGGCCCTTGAGAGCGATCCACCAGCGCTGATGGTCCTTTTTTCATCAAACTCAGCGATTGTTGGGCCTCCCGGCCAAATTGACTATGCCGCAGCCAATGCCTTTGTCGACGCCTTTGCGATTTCTCGAAGCCGTGGCCCCTTCGCCTCAAAGCGCACCCGTTACCTTTCAATTGCTTGGGGCATTTTCAGCGATGTGGGGATGGCCCATGAAGCCATCCGAAGCCGGGTTGAGGGAAGCGGCTGGAGGGGAATTGGGCCCACCGAGTACGCGCTTTTCGAAGAGCGGGAGCGACACTCGGATGGAAGGCTTGGGCTTCGAGGCCGTCTGAACCCTCAAAAAGACTGGCTGCTCGATGAACACCGCACCGCATCTGGTCATGCCCTCGTCCCTGGCACAGGTTTTCTTGAGCTTTTCCGCGCTGCCCTTCGGGAAATCGGAGAGGGGGAAGCATTTGCCTTCGAAGAAGCCTTTTTCATCCGGCCTCTGGCCGTTCGCGACGACGAAGAGCGCCCCTTCCGCGTGCAGCTCAAAGCCACCGAGTTCGGCTATGCAGCCGAGATTCGTTCCCGGGTCGAAAGGGATGGGAGGGTAGGATGGGATCTTCACGCCCAAGCGAATTTGCTCCTGGTTCCCATGACTCCTCCGTCAAAAATCGATTTGGCCTCCATCGAAAAGCGCTGCACCACAAAGCTTGAGTCAGATGAGAAGGGCTTGATTTCACCGCAAGAAAAGCACATGCGTTTTGGGCCGCGCTGGCGCGTGCTTCGCGAAATCCGCTGGGGAGAAGGTGAGGCCCTTGCCACCCTTTCAATTGATCCCCGCTTTGAAAGCGAGCTTGCGCTTTTTCACTTCCACCCATCGCTTTTGGATTTGGCGACAGGCTATGCCATGGAGCTGATTCGAGGCTATGACGCCTCTCATCTCTGGGTGCCGGTGAGCCACGAGCGCATCCGCGTCTTTCGGCCTCTTCTGCCTCTCGTCAGAAGTTGGGTGCGCGTGCGTGGTCAGCCGACCCAAAGCGACGGCTTTGCTGAGTTCGACATCACCATCACCTCGCCTTCGGGTGAAGTGCTCATCGAGGTCGAAGGCTTTTCAATTCGCAAGCTCGAGGGGAATTTTGAGCTTGGCATTTCTTCTGCAAATGCCAGCGACATGGAGGTTGAACCGCCTCCAGTGCGTGAGCTATCGCCAGAAGAAGAGCGCCTCGCCCAAGACCTGAGCCAGGGCATTCTCTCAAGCGAAGCTCCAGACGCCCTCTCCCGGGCCCTTTCCCAGCGCATATCAGCCCATCTCGTTGTGAGCTCACTGGATTTATCAGCGCTCATTGCCCGGGCTGAGCGCGAGGCGAAATCGGCCAAGGCCGAAAAGGGATCGACCACATTTGCCAGGCCTCATCTTGAAACTCCATACGTGGCACCTCGTGATGAAATCGAGCGCACCCTTGTGCATCTTTTTGAAGAGCTCCTCGGTGTGGATCAGGTTGGAATCGACGATTCTTTCTTCGACTTGGGCGGTCATTCCCTGATTGCCGTCCGTCTTTTTGCAGCAATCAAAAAGAGCTACCGCGTTGAATTTCCGATTTCGATTCTCTTTGAAGCGCCGACGGTTGCGCGGATTGCCGAACGCATCCGTGAGCGCATGGGTTCGGCCCAAGGAACAGGCGAAAGCCCGGGCAGTGAAAGCCGCCAACGCTTCCGCCACCTCGTCGCCATGCATCCTGGCGCCGAGCAGCGCTTTGAGCGGAATTCCTCTGCTCGGCCCTTTTTCCTTGTTGCTGGAATGTTTGGCAACGTCCTGAACCTCCGCCACCTCGCCGCTTTGGTTGGGCGTGAAAGGCCCTTCTATGGTCTCCAGGCCCGCGGTCTTTATGGCAACGAAGCCCCTCATGAGTCTTTTGAAGAAATGGCCCGTGCTTACCTCGAAGAAATCCGCGTCGTTCAGCCCCATGGCCCATATCTGCTTGGAGGATTTTCAGGCGGAGGCATCGCTGCCTTTGAGATGGCTCAAATGCTTCGCGCCCAAGGAGAGCGCGTGGCGCTTCTCGTCTTCTTGGACACGCCTGTTCCGCACCGCCCGCCCCTTACCCCCAAGGATCGTCTTCGGATCCAACTCGCTGAGCTTCGTGCCAAAGGCCCCGCTTACATCGGAGAGTGGGCGCAAAAGCGCATCCAGTGGGAGCTCGAGCGGCTCAACAAACACAAAAAGCCCAATCCCGAGCTTTCGCCGGTTGAATTCCATAACGAGCGGATGGAGGCTGCCTTCCGCAAGGCGCTTGCGCGCTATGTCCTTCGGCCCTACGACGGAGAAGTTGTACTTTTCCGGCCGCGCCCCATGCCGCATTGGACCTTTAAAGATGGCACAATGATCGACAAAGACCGCCACTACATCCTCCCAGACAACGGTTGGACACCATGGGTGAAGCGCCTTGAAATTCAAGAAGTTCCAGGGGACCACGACTCGATGGTGCTCGAGCCCCACGTGAGGGTCCTTGCCAAGCGTCTTAAGCGCGCAATTGAAGCTGCCGAAGCCCGCTATTTCAAACCATTGCCCTACGCAGAAGCAGCTGAGTAGCCTAAAGCGGCGATGGGGAAGCACCTCAGTTGAGGTTGATTGGGATTTCGAGCGCAAAGGGTGCGATTTCGACCTCAAAGGGCGTGCCATCATCTCGCACCATGTGATAGCGGCCACGCATGACCCCGCGAGGGGTTTCAAGGACGCAAGCGCTTGTGTATTCGAAAAACTCCCCTGGCTCAATCCGCGGTTGTTCACCCACCACCCCTTGGCCCTTTACCTCTTCGACGCGTTCATTGGCATCGGTGATGATCCAGTGCCTCGAAATCAAGCGAGCCGCTTGGTTTGATTCATTTGCAATCCGGATCGTATAGGCCCAAGTGTAGCGCCTTTCCCGAGGAGAGGAGTGCTCGGGCAGGTAACGACTCGCCGCTGAAACACGGATGCCTTCTGTCAATGCAACCGAAACAGTGGCTGGCCAGCGCATCAGTGCACTCATCGCACTTTGTTTGGTGGCGTCAAGGGCAAGCAAATCCGCCGAAGGGGACGAAGGGCATGCCGATGGGTCACAGCCTGGGAAGAAGCATCGGCAAAGCGATAGGGCGCCTCGCGGTCAAAGGGGCTTGCGTAGTCGATCCCCACACGAGGGCCAACCAAGATCTCTTTTGCGGGCTCTCCGCTCCGAAGCTCAAGCCCTCCAGGCAAGTAGAGAGGATGCCCCGAAAAAGAGGGATCGAGCCCCAGGGCCTGTGCCACTTTGCCCGGTCCCGCCAGCCAGTCCTTCCCCCTTCTTTTGCCCCGCCGCTTTTCAATCGTTTGAAAGCCACTCAGGGCCTCGCCCGAACGGATGAGCACGGCTGCCCCCTCCCCTTCTGTATCGCTTACCACGTTGAGCATTGGGTGAATGCCGTAACACACATAAACGTATGCGTGGCCACCTTTTCCCCACATCGCCTCATTTCGTTTTGTTCTTCCCGCACGGCAGTGGTTGGCACTGTCCTTTGGATGCCTATAGGCCTCGCTTTCTGTGATCCGAATCGCCACATCTTCCCTCACCAAAACCCTCCCCAAGAGATCCCTTGCCACCACGAGCGCATCGCGTGCGTAAAACTCAGGCGGAAGCAAATCGCCCCACACGGCAAAATGACCCCACGGGGACTCGAACCCCGGTTACCGGCGTGAGAGGCCGATGTCCTAACCACTAGACGATGGGGCCATCTTCCGGGACTAGGATTCGAACCTAGACCAACGGAGCCAGAGTCCGTTGTCCTGCCATTAGACGATCCCGGAAAACGCAAAAACTTGAGTTTTCAAGGCGCGTATTTTTGTTTAGCCCCCTTTGCCCCTTCCGTCAAGTCGATAAGACCCTTGGAAAACAAGTCTTGACCGTTGGCTCATTTTCATGCATCCCCAGCCAACTCCGAGGGATTCACGCAAAGCCCCCATCTTGACACCAGGAATCCAACCCCACGCTGAAATTCGCGGTGCAGCAAATAAGCGCCAGTGCCCACAACCACTGCCATCCCTGGGTTGCGGGCATGGTCAATGGCAACAGAGCTTGTGTTTGCGTGCGAGCGTTGAAGAAGCCAGCTTCCTGTGCCTCGCCTTGGGAGAAGGGCAAGCCCGACCATGACATTGGCAGTTCACCATGTTCCAATTCAAAGGTGTTGGAGAGAGCGATGAGTTGAGAACACATCCCCAGGTATTTCCAACATCCGAAGGAGTTAGAAAACAATTGGCCAGGGTTAGGTGAAAAGCACCTCATGGCTCGACCCCCGATCGCATTCAAAACGACGGCTTCAAGGTGTCATTCATTCAAACAAACCTTAACTATGGCCTATCCACCAGCAAAAAAATCAACTAGCATTAGTAGTATGGTTCGCTTCTCTGCCCTCTTGCCCATCCTCGTAATCGGATTGTCCTTGAGCCCCGCTTGCGATTGCGGAAGTGAAAGCGTCCAACCAGGGTGCCGCTCAAGTCGGGAGTGCCCTTCTGGGCACGTTTGCATCGATGGCCGCTGCAGAAGCGAGATGAGGGTGGTTGATGCGGATGGTGGAAGGGATTCGATGCATCCTTTCGATGCCTTCGAGGGGGAAGATGCTTTTGTCTGCACCATGCCGTGCGGAGATGGTTGTTGCGGGCCAAACGAGATCTGCTATGCGAACACGTGCATCCCACGAGGAAATCGATGCGAGCGATCCTCTGATTGCCCAGGTGACACCTACTGTGCAAGCGATGCACCTGGTGGCTCCCTTTGTGTCCCCTTTGGTGTACCAAGTGAACGCACCCACGATCCGAATTGCACCCGCTTGGTGATTGCAGGTGTTTTCTCCCCAACCATTCAGTGCGAATTTCAAAATCCACCTCCAGGGGATCCCTTCCCCCAGAATATCCACGTGCTCACAACCCCAGTGGTTGTGGACTTTCGAATTGGCCGTGGTCCAGACGCACCATCCAGGCCATCGATTGTGGCAGTCTTTGATGATGGCGTGGATGGCCGCAGTGAAGAGCCAACAGGTGTGATCCGCATCCTCGATGGAGCAACTTGCACCCAACAAGCTGAACTCGGCTCTCTCCAGATTGTTTCTCACAGCTCCTCCCCAGCTGTTGGCGATCTCGACGGTGATGGACGCCCGGAAATCGTCGCATACAAGGCGAACGGCGGCCTGGTTGCATTCCGCTACCAACCCGATCTTGGGCAGTGGGTTGTTTGGTGGCGCTCGCACCATGCAGACGGAACACCATTTAATCCAACCGGTGGGGGTTGGGCAGGACCCACAATCGTTGATCTCGACAACGACGGGCGTCCAGAGGTGCTCCGAGAATCGATGGTGTTTAGTTCCGAAGGTGTTTATCTCGGTGGACGCGGTCAAGCACCCACCTACCTTTCAGGGCAGCTCGCAGTGGCATTGGATGTCGATCGAGACGGAAAGGTGGAATTGATCAATGGGGACATTCTTCGGGAGTGGAATGCAGAAAGGAGGGAATGGGTTCCCGATCCAATTTCAACAACTCCCCGAAGCCCGGGCTTTGTGGCGGTTGCTGATTTTGGGGCATTCCCCGGCTCTGCGATGTTTGCCCCAGAAGTTCCAGAAATCGTTGTGGTCACAAGCGGAACGGTGCGCGTTCAGACCCTCGATGGAACGATTGTGTTTGGGCCAGTGCCCATTCCAGGAGGCGGGAGGGGCGGACCTCCCACGGTTGGTGATTTCGATGGAGACGGGCGCCCGGAAATCGCAACTGCTGCCGCTGTTTCGTACACCGTCTTTGACCTCGACTGCGTTCCAGCCACCCGAGTGGGTGAATGCCGATCGGGGAGAAGCGATGGAATCCTTTGGACCCAACCTGCCCAAGATCAGTCGAGCAATGTCACCGGATCGAGTATTTTTGACTTCGAAGGTGATGGCAAGGCGGAAGCCGTCTACGGAGACGAGTGCTTTTTGCGTGTTTACGATGGTGCGACAGGTCAAGTCCTTTTCAGCCAAGCCCGAAGCTCTTGCACCTGGTATGAAAACCCTGTGATTGCGGATGTGGATGGAGACTTCAATGCCGAAATCGTGATTGGAGACAACTTCAACTGTGGCTCAGCGGACTTTGGGAGAGATTGCTCTGGTTTTGTCGAAACGGCAAACCGCAACGTTGATCCGACCTTCCCGGGGTTGCGTTGTGAAAGTGATAGCGACTGCCTTTCTGGGCGTTGTGATCATGGCCTCTGTCGGTGCACAATGGATTCCGAGTGCTGCGCAGGCCTTGGCTGCGAGCGTGCTCCCTTCGTCTGTGCACCCCCTCCAGCTGGAACGCCCGGCTCAGGCAACACCTGCCGCGCGGCCCGTCCCAGAGGAACAAGGGGCATCCGCGTCTATCGCGATGCCCTTGACCGTTGGGTCAACACCCGCACCATCTGGAACCAACACGTCTACTACGTGACCAATGTGAGCACAGAAGGCCGCATTCCACGCACGAGCGAAGCCGAAGCAAACTGGCTCAACCCATCGTTCAACAACTTCCGCCAAAACACCCAAGGGGATCCCATTCCTGGAGCAGCGCCTGATCTCAGTGCAAGCGGCACACCCCTTGTCTGCAACGAATCAACCGCCCGCCTCCAAGCCAGGGTTTGCAACCGAGGGAGCTCTGCTGTCGGCTCAGGAGTGACCGTGAGTTTCTATGCGGGTGATCCAAGGGCAGGAGGTCGACTCCTTTGCACAGGGAGGACTGCCCGCAACCTCCATGTTGGGGAATGTGAGGTTGTCCAGTGCGAGTGGCACGAAGCACCGCGCGGCCCATCCCAAGCGGTCGACGTGTACGTGGTTGTGGATACCGACGGTGAGGTGAGCGAATGCCGCGAAGAAAACAACATTGCCCTTTTTGAAGATGTTTACTGCGTCATCCTTGGGTGATTTCAACAACATCAACAACTCAAAAAACCATCTCCTCGCTCGACCCATGAGGCCGCTTCCTTCAGGGCCTCGTGTTGCGAAAGAGGGTGAAGTTTCCTGCCACCCATCCAGAAAGCCAACTCCTGAGGGGAAGGCCATCAGAGGAAACGATCGAATTTGCCCGAGGCAAAAGGACGTGTTCATCAGAATCGATCACGAAATAACGGGTGCGGCTGTTGTCATCAAGTGCAGCAAAGAGCCCTGGATAGAGCGCTTCGATACTTCTTCCGTAGAACACGCGCAAAATCGAATCACGGGTTGTGGAGATAATCCCTAGCCGCACATTCGAGAAGCGCTCGTCGAGGAAATCATTGTAAGCACTCCACCGAGTGGCGCATTCGGTGCACAAAGGAGGAGTGTACATGTTCCATGCCTCTCTCCAGGTCATGTAAAGAGTAGGGCCAGGATCGAGGAGGGGAGCACTATCAGCCAAAAGGGCTATGTCTGCACTTCGCCAACTTTCGGCAAAGCGATCTCCCTGAATCTGCACACCATACCCTCCTGCGGAAATGCCGACCACCCAAATTCGCCTGAGGCTTGGCCACGCCTCTCTCACCTTGGTGATCACCTCGCCAAGATTGACTGCACCCTTGTGATGCACCGACCGCGAGGCCCCTGGGTAGGTTTGTACCGCATTGCCCGCATGAAGATCCCCTGTGCAGTACGGCATAAAAATCATGTGGGCATTTCGAAAGGGGTTATCCAAAAGGCTTCGGTCGTCCCACCTGGCCATTTGAAAAAGCGCAAGTTCTTCAAAGAGCAATGCCTCGGTATAATCCTCATCGATGTGGGCGGCCGTCCGGAGGCCGAAGCAAGTGCTCGCATTCCAACACGCCCCCCCGCCCATGAGCAAAATCACCATTTCCTCAGAACCGTGAAAGGGATTGATGCCCACGCGATAAGCAGAGCCGTTTCCGCACAAGGCTCCTTCGACCACAACTGCAGACCAACGCCCTGATGGAAGCCTCGACCACAAGGTGCTACCCCCTCCATCGGGCCCGCCATCGCGAAAAGCACCGGCATCAAAAGGGGTCCCCCCCTCATTGGAAAGCCAGTTAGAATCTAAAGGCAGGGCATC
>JANWYL010000085.1 GCA_025056955.1 Sandaracinaceae bacterium
AGAGCTCCTCTTCAAGGCGAAGGGCCTCCTTTTCCAGTCGGTTGTTCTCCTCTTCCATGCGGGCCAGGGCCAGCCACTCCTCCACGCGTTGGCAATGGAGCTCAAAGCTTTGGGGCTCACCCCGAAGATGGGCTTTTTGGGCCTCCCTCAATGCAGACTGAGCCCTATCCTGGATCTCCCCTGAAAGTGAAGCGACTGCTCTTTCCATCGACATGAGTTTCTCGAATTCAGCGGACGGCGCACGAGAAGCCCCACAAGCCAAGCCAAAGAAAAGCCCAATCGACATGCACAGAGTCGAGCTTGGCCTCACTTTTGAACCACCCCCTGGCAAGGAGGACAATCACCATCTCGCAAGCCTTTCTCCTCCAGGCATTTGGCTCGACACACTGCTTCGAGCACTCGCCGTCGCCTCTCCAGATGGGCCTGCAACCAGCGCAAGCGGCGCCTGCTTTCGATCTGCCTCGCCATGGCCAAGGCCAAGTCGGCAAGGGCCTCCGCCTTCGCCTCGTCGCCGTGGCGTTGGGCTTCGGTAGCCCGGACCAAAACCTCCTCGAGTCGCCGATAGGCATCCTCCTCTCCAGCTTGGGGAGGGCCGATTCGCACAAGCCACGCCTGAAGCAGCCGGTACTGGGCACCTGCCTGACCAGGCAGCACTGCCACCCACACCAAGCAAAGCAGAACCAGCAAAAGGGGCCCCGTGCTTCGTAAGCAGCGCATCTAACCCACTCGAATCAATGCACTTGCCCTTCCTCTTCGGCGAGCAGGCGAGCTGCTTGCACCACAAGCGCATCGAAAAAGCGCCACCAGCTTTCACGAGCGGGAACGAGCGAGGAGCTGATCTTCCGAGCAATGCTGGCCAACCTTTGCGTACGTTCGGCCGAAATCTCAAGCTGCGAGGCAAGTTGTGCCAAAAGCGAGCGCTCTGCTGGATGTTCTTCGGCATCAACTCCTGTCATCCACAGAGCGCACAAGTAGATGAGCTCCCGTTCTCTCTGACTCAGCGAGCCATAAGCCAGCGAGTTGAGGGGCAAGGGGCCAGATTCCAGGTTCCCTGCTCCTCGGTCGTGAGGCAAAACCAAGCCCAGTGCGGTCAGTGCCCCGGCGACTGCTTGCTTTTCTTCTGGTGTGATTTCTCGATCAGCCCAAGCAATCGCCACAAGGGTCTCTAGAAGGACCTTTCGCGCCCCAGCGCTCAAGGCATCGATTGCCGCCATGCGCTAAGCGTGTTCCGCGAGCAATCCCTTGTAAAGGCCACTTCTTCCCCCTTCGGCTTGAACTTGGAAGCTCCTCGGGGCATGCCCTCGCCATGGGTTTGGCTTTGGAAGGCAAACGCGCTTTCATCGCTGGTGTCGCAGACGACGGAGGTTTCGGATTTGCGATCGCACGCGCTCTGGCCGAAGCCGGGTGCAAGGTTTCTGTTGGCACTTGGCCACCGGCGCTTGGCATTTTCGAAACCATGTTGGCTCGAGGGAAACTCGATGCATCGCGAAGGCTATCTGACGGTTCCCTCCTCTCTTTCGAGTTGATTGTCCCGCTTGATGCTGACTACGACTCTTGGGAAGACGTTCCAGAAGAAGTGCGCACACATCGCCGCTACCGTGACCGGGGGGACTTTACGGTGTTTGGGGCAGCCTGCCGCTGCCGCGAAGCGTTCGGTGAGCATGCCTTTGAAGTTGTGGTTCATGCCATCGCCAATGGCCCAGAAGTCAGGCGTCCTCTTCTCGAAACCAGCCGAAAGGGCTACCTTGCAGCTCTAAGCACCAGCGCCTACTCATTCGTCTCGCTGGTTCGGCACTTTGGTCCTTTGGTGCGCCCGGGAGGTTCCTTCATCACGATAAGCTACCTTGCGGCCGAGCGAGTGGTTCCAGGCTACGGAGGCGGCATGTCGAGTGCGAAGGCAGCACTTGAAAGCGACACCCGTGTGCTCGCATACGAAGCAGGCAGAAAATGGGGGCACCGAGTCAACGCCATCAGCGCAGGCCCCTTTGCATCCCGAGCGGCTTCAGCGATTGGAACAATCGGCAAGATGATCACCTACTATGCCCACGCTTCACCCCTTGAGGGAGCACTTACCGCCCAAGAAGTGGCAGACGTGGCCCTTTTCCTTGCAAGTCCTCTTTCACGTGGGCTCACAGGCTGTGTGCTTCACGTTGATCGCGGTTATCACTCAATGGGTGTACCCCATGATCTCGAAAGATGGGTTGACACCCTCTTTCCCCCTGCTTCTCCTCAAGAGAGTGGCCGTGATGCCTAAACTTCCCCCCTGCGGGATCTACCGCACGATTGAGGCAATTGGCAGTGTTCCAAAAGGACGACTCGTTTTCTTTCACAACCACGGAGAGCCAGGGCCGGGAATATACCTTCCAGAAAAGTGGATTGGAAATAAGGCAGTCTTTTCCACTCGTGGGCTGCTCTTGCCTTCTCCCGAAGATACCGCAAAGTTGCTCCCCCTTCCTCGGGAAGGTTTTTACCGTGTCACACGCCAATTCCATTGTTGCCCTAAAAAGTGCAGGGTTTTCGCAGTGGACACCCTCGTTCAACTTGGCTATGACTGGGCTGCTACACCAATTCTCTTTGAACCAGAATGGATGGGTGCTGTGCTGCGACTCCCAGAAGAAGGAACTCGCATCCAAGATGAGTCCCTCGCTTTCCTCGCACCTCTTTTTGTGCGAGAGGCATCCATCGAGAATTCAAGCACCGATGAACTCCTTATTGCCCACTAGAACCCCTCAGGGTGCCTAGCGGCCAACCTTTTGTCCAGTCCCACACCATCTATGTTCCTCTCTTTTCCCTTCGCACCCGACAGAGGAAAAAATTCATTGCAAAGGCTTTTAGTTTTCTCCAAAGCTCGACTTTACCTGGTGTTTACCACAGCCCTTGGCATCAACATGTTGATCTTGCCTTTGATCGGGTTGGCCCAAGAAGAACAAGAGGAAGAAGGTGAAGGTGAAGCTTTAGGTATCAGCAACACCCAACAAGAAAGCGAAGCGTCGCCACCCCAAGAAGAAACACCTTTGGTGCGCGTTCCCCAAACCTCTTGCCAAGGCCGACGCATCCGTCGGATCCTCGTCAAAGGAACACGTAGGGTTTCTGAGGAAGATGTGCTCGCCAATATCCGACTGCGAGCTGGGCGTATTTGCACTGATGCCCAAATCAGCGCAGACGCGCGTTCGTTGTGGGACCTCGGTTTCTTTGACCATATCTCCATAGAAGGTGAAGTCATAGGTGAGGAGATCGAAATTGCAATTCACCTAACTGAGCGGCCATCGATCGCAAAAATCCGCTTTGAGGGCAACCAAGGTATCTCCACCAATGATCTACAAGAAGCTCTGGAAATCAAAGAGGGGTCGATCCTGTCCAGAACAGCAATTCAAAAACAAGTGACAAAATTCCGTGAGTTATACACCGAGAAAGGTTATTTTCTTGCGAGAGTTCAACCTCGGATCGAACCATTGCACGAAGGTGAAGTGAACCTGATCTTCTCCATCGAAGAGGGAGATAAAATCACGGTCAGGCGCATCCGCTTCGTTGGAAACAGGGTGATTACCTCTTCCGAGCTCCGTGGAGTTATGCAAACTGGTGAAAGCGGTTTACTTTCTTTTCTCACCAATAATGACAACTTCCGCCGCAGCCGCTTCAACGAGGACATCACCCGCATCCAAGCGCTTTACTATGACCGAGGATATCTCCAAATCCGGGTGGGAAATCCGCGTGTTGAACTTTCACCAGACCGTCGCTCCATCGAAATCACCATTCCGATCAACGAAGGTCCTCGCTATCGGATTGGACGATTGCGCGTGATCGAGCGTGACCAAGATGGCAAAGAAGTTGAGCCATTGGGCGGGCGCCGCATCGTCCGCGAAATGATCGCTGTTAATCCAGGTGATTGGTTTGTGCGAACAACCTTGGCGCGTGGAATCCAATCAATCGTTCGTCACTACCGCGACCAGGGCTACGCCCATGTTCAAGTACAACCAGAAACCCACCTGCGCCCAGAAGAACACCTCGTCGACATCACCCTTGCCATCGAAAGAGGGCCCCTTGTCAAAATCGAGCGGATTCACATTCGTGGAAACACCAAAACCCGGGATTCGGTGATTCGACGCGAACTCCGCATCTTTGAGGGGGACTTGTACAACCAAACCCTGATTGAACAATCGCGAGCCGCTGTCAATGCCTTGGGATATTTTGAGCGGGTTGAAGTCAGCGAATCGGAGGGTTCGGCCCCTGATCTCATCGTCATCACCTTTGAGGTTTCGGAGCGGCCCACAGGTACTTTTCAAATTGGGGCAGGTTTCAGTTCAATTGAGGCTTTCATCGTCACGGCCCAAATCCAGCAACAAAACCTTTTCGGGTATGGCCAGTCGCTGGCACTTCAACTCCAGCTTTCGGGGCTGCGCCAGCTGATCCAGTTGCAATTTGTGGAACCCTACTTTTTTAACTCCGACTGGAGCTTCGCCTTTGACATCTTCCGGACAGTCCGCATCTTCCAAGCCTTCAACCGAGAGGATACAGGAGGCTCTTTTTCGCTGGGTCACTGGATAGGGGACCGCCGTTTCACCTTTTTTTTCCAGTACCGCGCTGATCACATTGAAATCGGCCCTCGCACCGGTGGCTTTCTTGGCCCCGGCACGGGCCAAGGCCTCTTCCAACTGCCCCTCCTCCCAATTGACAACCTCTACCGAGAAGGATTGACCAGTTCCGTGCGCTTCACCCTTTCGTGGGATTCACGTGACAATCGCATTACACCCACCGATGGTGTTTTCACCCAATTGTCAATGGAAGTGGCAGACGAGTGGATCGGATCGGTGAACTCTTTTGTGCGCTACCGCTTTTTCACAAGAGAATACGTGCGCTTATGGGGAACAACCCCCAACGAAGCCATCGTTCTTCGCTTTAACACCGAAGCAGGCCTGGTAAGCTCCCGCCAAGGGCAAGGTCCCCCCATCTTCGAGCGCTTTTTCCTAGGGGGAATCTTCAGCGTGCGCGGTTTTCTGCTCAACTCTCTTGGGCCTCGCGTTGGCATCCCCTCAAGCTACGATCCCACGCTCGTTCCTGCCGATGCAGGCACACCAGTTGGTGGAAACGTGCAGTTTTTCTACAATGCTGAGCTCGAGTTTCCCATCGTTCCCCAGGTGGGCATTCGCGGAGTGGTTTTCACAGATGGAGGAAATGCTTGGAACTTCGATCGGTACCTCTGTGAAGCACCGCAGGCCCCGGTTCAAGATCCCATGGCTGATCCATGCCGCTTTGATCCGCTTCACCTTTACACCTCGTGGGGTTTTGGAGTTCGGTGGAACTCTCCCCTTGGCCCCTTGCGCTTCGAATGGGGTATTCCCTTCATCCGCCGCCCTGCCCTTCAACCTCAAGAAGTGGACTTTCAGTTCACAATCGGTCAGTTTTTCTAGGATTTTAGAGCGTATTCACCAGCACCTCTCAGTTCCTCTGAACTTTCTCCCTCTTGATCCGTCGAAAGGAGCTAGATAGGCATGGCGCCACTTAGCATGAATCAGCATGACGAAAACAAGCCATCTTCACCAAAAACCCAAGCGATGAAGGCAGCCCGATGGCGCTATCACCTCATCACCCTTATCGCTGGCCTGGTTTTGGCCGCTCTTGCGCCCCGGGCTTTTGCGCAAGTGCGCATCGCTGTTGTCGATCTCCAGCGCGCACTTCTTGAAACCGAAGACGGTAGGCGGGCCAAAGCCAAACTCAAGCGCTTGTTCAAGCAAAGGCAAGACGAGCTCGATCGCCGCCAAAGCGAACTCAGGCAAATGAGCCAAGAGCTCGAGCAGCAATCCAAGGTGCTTTCGGCTGAGGTGCGCCAAGAGCGCATCGAAGCCCTCCAGAAAAAGGCAATTGAGCTCCAGCAGCTCTACCTTCAGTACCAAAGGGAGCTCGCTGAGCGAGAAGCCGAGTACACCTCCCAGATCATCAGCCGCATGGAGCGCATCCTTCGTCGGATTGGTCAAAGCGAAGGTTACACCCTCATCCTCGAACGCAATGAGGGGGGCGTGATCTGGGTACCAAGCAACCTTGATTTGACTGATGTTGTGATTCAGCGGTACAACGCCGGGGAGGGGCGGGAGGGTGAACCTCCCACAAGCAGCGATGAAAACGAAGAGGAGGCTCCTGCCTCAGGAAGCCGCTCCAAAGCAAGCTCTTCACCTGGTGGAGGGGCTGATGCCAACCGCAGCCAAGGGGGAGGAGGAAGTGCAACCAAAGCGACCAAATCGGGACGCTAGGTGTGGGTGGCAAGCCCAACCAGCTTTGCTAGTAAATCCCCATGCTGGTCCTCCTGCGCGTCCGCAACTTTGCGATCATCGATGCGCTCGAGGTTGAGTTTGGCCCTGGAATGAATGTGATCACTGGTGAAACGGGGGCAGGTAAATCGGTTTTGATCAATGCGTTGGGGCTTGTGCTGGGCGCAAAAGCCAACAATGACCTCATCCGAAGCGGCGCTGCGCAAGCAGAGGTAGAAGCGCTTTTTGAAGTTAGAGACAGTGAAGCAGCGGCTCAGGAGCTCGCGCGGGCCGGGATTGAAGCCTCGCCTGAAACAGGAAGTGAAATCCTGATTCGAAGAATTACCAGCCAAGGGGGCCGCTCACGCGCTTACGTGAACGGGCAGCTTGTCACCCTTTCTCAGCTGGCAGAACTCGCAAAAGGCCTTGTCCAAATCTCATCCCAGCACGAAAATCACACGCTGAGCGATCCCAAAACCCACCTCCACCATCTCGATGCTTTTGGGGGGATTGAAAGCGAAACCGCTCAGATGGGGGAACTCTTTCGAGCCCTCGAACGCATTCAAAACGCGATTAGAGAAACAGAAAACCGCATCCGCAACCGTGCTGAAAGGGCTGAGCTTTTGTCGCACCAACTTTCTGAAATCTCAAAAATCAACCCTCGCCCCGGAGAGTTTCGCGAATTGATCACCGAAAAAGAACGCCTGCGCCATGCTGAACGTCTTCTCCGTGCAGCCAGCCGAAGCGAAGAAGTGCTGTACAGCGGAGACGAATCGATCAGCGAAGCCCTCGGGCGAGCCATCGCATGGCTTCGGGAAGCGCTTCCTTTTGAACCCCGCTTTGAAAGCATGATCGCCGCTCTTGAAAGCGCCGAATCCCAAATCAGCGAAGTGGGGCGCGAGCTTGGCCGCTACGCGCGAAGCCTCCGCCTTGACCCCGAGCGGCTCAACGAAATCGAAGAGCGCATGAGCGACCTCGAGCGCTTGTTTCGCAAGCACCTTGGGCGCAACTGGCAAGACCAAGCAAATCCTGAAGAAGAGTTGCTCGCTCGCGCTCGAGAAATTCACAAAGAGCTTGAAGCGTTGGAACGTGCCGAGGAAGAAATCGAATCGCTTCACCAGCACAAAAAGCAACTCATGGAACAAGCTGCTGAATGCGCGCGAAAGCTTTCTGAAAAGAGAAAGCAAGCCGCTTGCCTTTTTTCCGAGCGGATTACCAGAGAACTTCGAAGCCTTGGAATGCCCTCAGCGCTTCTCCTCGTGCAGGTGCAGCCCACTGAGGCAGCCAAAGATGGAGAAATTGGTGTTGGTGGGCGTCGCTTGCTCCCAACAGGGATTGACCGAGCAGAGATTCTTTTCGCCCCCAACCCTGGGGAAGAACCACGTCCGCTGCATCGAATCGCCAGTGGTGGCGAACTGTCTCGTGTGCTTTTGGCCATCAAAGTGGTTCTATCGCAGGCCCAAACCAAGCCAGGAAGCAGGCGCCTCCAGGTTTTCGACGAAATCGATACAGGTGTAGGCGGTGCAGTGGCTGAGGCCGTTGGTGCCAAACTGCGAGAAGTGGCTCAAAAAGATCAAGTGCTCTGCATCACTCATCTCGCCCCTGTTGCGGTGCACGGTGACAGGCACTTTAGGGTGCAAAAGAAAATCATCGACGGTAAAACCCGCACCGAAATACGCTCTTTGAACCCAGAAGAGCGCGTGGAAGAAATCGCCCGCATGATTGGGGGAATGACGATCACTCCAAAAACGATTGAATTTGCCAAAGAAATGCTCGAAATGATTCACCGATAATCGCTTAGCGCCCCTATTGGAACTTAGCGTCAGGAAAGTTGGTTTTCCCTTTGGTGTTTTTTGTGCGAAAGTGGGTGATCCCAGATCAACGAAGCATGGTGAAAGTGTTTGAGGCCACGTGTGACCAGTAGCGCTCATTCAGGTATCGATAGCTAAACTCGTTGAACACAAACCCTGGAATCCGGATGGCGTAAACCCCCCACACAATTTCTCCTGGTGCAATGTCCTCAAGCATGGGAATGGAGGAAAGATCAGGAGTGGGTGCTTCATAGACGTTCCCTGGAACAAAGTGCTCCCATGCAGGGTTGCCATCACCTCCAACCACGAAGACCACAAAAAAGTCAGCTTCTGCACCGCCAGCGCTAAGCTCCCACCTCAACACCCTGTCTCCTGGAAGAGGGGCACCGTCGACGGGTGAGACAGAAGTGGGAATGCCGAGAAAATCGGGAAGATCAATGATGCCATCTGTGGCCACAACATCGTGCACCCGAACCGAAGTGTATGGTGGCTGATCGAATTGGCTGGTGTACCACCCAGCTGTGATGAAGAAACGGGCATCTCGGAGAACACCCTGAAGGGGTGGGTATGGCATGAGGCGAACAGTGGAGCCAACATGAGCTTTTCTGAAGGTGTCAAAGTTGTAGTTACCCCACTGACGAACAATCACACCTTCGCCACCCAAATCCAAAAAGGCCTGGAAACGATAGCGATCCGGCCCCCTTGCAACTCGTCCAGGCCGCCTTCCAAGCCGCAACTCCAAACCATGGTCCAGTGGGATATTCATTTCAATGTCCACCTCTCGCAATGTCTCCCCAGGACCCACCAAAACATTCCGCCTGACTCCCATCACATATGGGATGAAACGACCCTCGGTGGGATTCTCAAGGCCGGCAATGGCATACACCGCCAGCCCAGCTGGACGCACAAAGATGCGATATGGATAGCCCAACCTAGCACCTGGAACGGGCTGCTCGAGCACACGATGCACCCCACCAATCGATGGGTCCGGATTTGGATGGCTTGGCGATGATTGGGTGGTGAAAACGTAAGCCACCCGCTCCCACCCCTCTTGGGGTTGGGGAATATTTGACCAAGGATATGGTGGGAACTCTGCTGTTCCCCTCCAAATCAACTCTCCTTCAATGAAAGCCCCGTTCCTTCCCCTCCCCCTGTTTCCTCCCGGACTACCCATGCCACACCTTGGATCCATCCAAGGAAGAAGAAAGACAGTTACGTCGCGGGCATCAAAGGCGACAAAAGAAGTGCGCTGGTAGCAATGCTTGGCAACGTGGATGGTTTGGGGACCCACCAGGTCTGGGCCAGAGAAGGTGATCTGCCCCATTTCATTGGTCAGGCCCTGATGCTCCGTCGCGATGTCGTTGCCCAACATTGCAAAAGCATCTGCAACGGGCAGCCCAGTCATCGCATCGATGACAGTTAGGTGGACACTGCCAGAAATCGGCCCACCACCAAGGCCTCCGGCGAAAGGATCAGTTGTATCGTAGTAGGTATACGCACCGACACCAACGGTTTCACTCCCATCAACTGCACTCACAACTTTCACATCGACCGTTGTTGGAGCAGAGGGAGGAGTTCGGCACGTGATGCGCACTGGCGAAAGCACCCTCACATTTCTGCATTCTGAACTGCCAAAAATGACACGATCCCCTTCTTGGAAGTTGGTTCCAATCCCCGTAATCGTGACGAAGGTGCCACCAGTTGTTGAGCCGGAATTGGGATCAACCTTGATGGCGTCATAGGTATACCCCATGCGAAGTGTGAATGAGTTCGACGCCACGCGAACAGTGACATCAACAGAGCCGACTTCGCCTGGGGGCACAACCACCTCCAAGCGCCTGCGGTCGATGAGGCGGTGATCCGCTGGCTGTACCCGCCTCCCTCCGAAATCGACTTGTGCTTCCTCAGTGAAACCACTTCCCCTGAGAATCACCCGGTTACCACCGCTGAAGGGACCATGGTTGGGAACAACCCTTACAATCGAAAGTTCCGTGGAAGGAGCAGGAGGCGCACTGTCTGAAGGGGGAGGTGGCACATCATCCTGCACGAAAGCATCACCTCCAGGAGGCATTGCGTCTGGCCTATGAGGAGAACGGCTTCCGCATGAGGAGGTAAACCCTGCCAAAAGCCCCAGAAGCAAGAGTTGGGAAACGAAGCCTCGCTTCCCCGCCTGATCAATTCTCGCGCGCACAAGCCTAGTATCAGCCCTTTTTAGCGAGGGTCAAGCCGTTCTAAATTCGTTCACTTCCAAGTCGGGCGCATTGCCTTGAAAGCCAGAAAAAGCATATCAGGAAAGATTAGGTGACGCGCACAAGGCTTTGTCCTCATGTAATTTATACGAAGAGGTCTACCCAGCGATGAGGAGGCCTTAAGCAATATCGGAAGTTCTGCTGCTTTCAAAATCACTTGAAAGCCTCTGGAATCAAAACACCAAAAACAAACCATCTCCTGATCCTCTAGCAAGGTGAAGGCGTCGAGCCAGTAAGGTCTTGTGCCCTCATGCCCCGGATGGTTGTATCAGGAAGCTGCCATCAGATTGGCCACGCAGGCAGTTGCAGCGATTGAACGACACAGCTCACCTGCTAGAGTTGGAAAAATCTAGACTCATTGCATGCCCAAACCATGAAGTTCATTCAGTTTTAAGATTGGGCCAAGGGTTTTTGTTTTCACCGCATCATTCAGCCATGTCAGACGGGATTTGGTTGGTGAACAATCCACGTGCAGGCGCAGGGAAAGCACACCTTGTCGCCCGCCATGTGCTTCGGGTTCTTAGAGAAATCGGTGAAGATCCAGTATGGATCCAAACCGAAGGAGAGGGAGATGCCACAAAAATGGTGAGGAAAGCACTCGAGGCAGGTGCCCGCGGCATCGTCGTGGTTGGAGGAGATGGAACGCTTGGTGAAGCAGCTTCTGGTTTTTTCGATGGGAAGAATTCAAAGCACAACGGCACATTTTTTGTTCCAATCACCGCTGGCACAGGAGGAGACTTTCGAAGAAACCTTGGCACACCCAACTTTGTTCACCTTAGCCAATCGGAAATAACCAATTGGGTGAAGCGCATTTGGTTTACATCACCTCGTGCAATTGATGTCGGTTGGATCCGCTTCACCATGAGCGATGGAAAAATATCCGAAAGGATCTTTCTCAACATCGCAAGCTTTGGGATCAGTGGTCTGGTCGATGCGCTGGTCAATGCTTCTCCCAAGTGGATGGGAGGGAGGGCTGCTTTTTTGATCGGCACCGCACGGGCACTGTTCCAATACAAGCCTCAACCGGTAAAAATCACCCTTGATGGGGGCAAGGTGATCGAGCAGGAGGTGATGGTGGTTGCTGTCGCAAATGGTCGTTGCTTCGGTGGAGGGATGTGCATTGCTCCCAAGGCACAACTTGATGATGGCCTTCTAGAGCTCACAATTGTTCGCCAACTGTCAAAGCCA
>JANWYL010000086.1 GCA_025056955.1 Sandaracinaceae bacterium
AGATGGGATTGAAGAGGGTAGAGAGAAAGAAGCCACCCCGGGTGACCTCTACCGGGGGCGGCTTTGGGCCTTTTTTCGCAGGGGATGGGCAGTGCCGAGCACAATTCCAGATGCTGTTCTTAAGCGCTTGGTTACAGTGGCTGTGGTCGATATTGGCATGGATGCAGAAATCAAGGCTTTCCAAATCACTCACCCAAGTGGCCACCCCGACTTTGACGAATCCGTGCGCGCTCAGCTCCAGCGCCTTATCGAAAGCCAAGGCCATATTCCTCCTCCTCCTGAGGAAGTGGCAGACCAATACCTCGGGCGTTCAATTACCCTTAACTTTCGTGGCCGGGACGCTCATCGATGAAAAAGCTGGTTGGTGCTGCCACACTCCTGATTTGGGCCATGGCCAGATGAAAAGGCATGGCTTTTTGCACGGGGGCGACCGAGGTTCAAAGTCCCAATGAAAATGGCAACTGTAACGAGTAACACAAGAAGGTGACCGATAAAAGCCGTATTGCATCCTGCGACTCCTAGAGAGGTGATAAGAATGGAAATCAGAAAGAGGATTCCCACTTCTCCTCTTGCTTTTTTGTGCGCTATTGCCCTTTTTCTCATTGCCTCCATTCCCTTGGAAAATAAAAATGCGAATTATGCCAAGTCACGATAGGTAAATTCAAGCTCCGAAGTTCAAGGTCGTGACAAGCATTTCTTTATATCCATATTTTCTCCCTTTATGCACCAGCGGGCGAAATTTTATGCAGCTTCTAGAATAGGCAACCCGTCAATGCACGCACCACCACGGGAGCATTTGGTGTGTTACAATTACCACATCAATGATTGAACCACTGTTTTCAGAAGTTCTTCCCCTCCTCCCCCTTCGGAATTCCGTGCTTTTTCCGGGAGCATTGGTCCCAATCAACGTTGGTCGCCCTCGATCGGTCCGCCTGGTTGAAGAGAGCATCAATCGCGATCGCCCATGGATTGCAGTGGTGGCGCAGAAGCAAGCAGAAACAGAAGACCCATCCTTTTCAGATGTTTACTTGATAGGGACAGTGGCCAAAATCATGAAAGTGATTCGCCCTTCGCCAGGCAACTACTCTGTGGTTGTGCAAGGCGTAGCGCGCTTTAGGATTGTTGATGCCCTGGGCAAAGACCCCTTTATGCGTGCTCGCATTGAACGCCTTCATGATCCTCCTCTGCCTCTCGATTGGGGGAGTGCTTTGCTGGCTGAATTGCGAGATGCCTTTCGGAGGCTCAGAGAGATTTATCCAGGAGTGCGAGACAGCAATTCTCCAATTGATAACATCTCTGATCCGCTGCTTGCGGCTTACCTCATCATGTCTGAGCTCATGCTCCCAACTTCAGTCAAGCAGGCAGTTCTTGAGGCCCCCGATTCCGAGCTGCGCGTGCGCATGGTGATCGATGTTTTATTGCGTCAGGAAAAGGTGCACAGGGCTAAAAAAGAAATCACTGCACTCGTTCAAGAAGATTTTGCTCGGCATCGAGAAATTGTGCTTCGGGAGCAGATGCGTGCGATTCGAAGGGAGCTTGGGGAAGAAGAGGACGAAGACGAGATCGAGCAACTGAGAGAGAGGGTCGCGCGGGCCCGCATGCCCGCTGAAGTGGAACGCGCAGCGCGAAGGCAGCTCAAGCGGATGAGATCGATGAGTCCGCATGCTGCCGAGTATCACGTGGCTCGAACATATGTCGAGTGGCTTCTTGACATTCCTTGGAGCAAAGAAGCTTCTGAGCGCTTTGACCTGGGTGAAGTGCGCCGTGTGCTTGATGAGGACCACTGTGGTCTCGAAGCTGTCAAAAAGCGCATCGTCGAATTCATGGCGGTCCGACGCATCAAGCGAAACCTGCGAGGGCCAATTCTGTGCTTCATCGGTCCTCCGGGGGTTGGGAAAACTTCGCTTGCGAAGTCGATTGCCCGCGCACTGAGCCGCCCTTTTTGTAGGGTTTCCCTGGGTGGTGTGCAGGATGAAGCCGATATCCGGGGCCATCGCCGGACCTACGTCGGATCCTATCCTGGGCGGATTGCCGGAGGGTTAAAGCAAGCCGGAGTCATGAATCCAGTCATGTTGCTTGACGAAATTGATAAGATGGGAACTGACGGAAGGGGGGACCCCGCTGCGGCCTTACTTGAGGTGCTGGACCCAGAGCAAAACCATGCGTTTTTAGATCACTACCTCGAGGTGCCGCTCGATCTCTCCCAGGTGTTTTTCATTGCCACTGCCAATCGTAAAGACACGATCCCCCGGGCTCTCCTCGATCGCATGGAGCTCATCGAACTGAGTGGATACACCCAAGCTGAAAAGCGCCGGATTGCAAGCGATTTCATCATTCCAAGGCTTTTGCGAGAACATGGGCTGAACGATGTATCCCTTTGTTTTACACCCCAAGCGATCGATGCGATCATCGAAGGTTACACACGGGAAGCTGGGGTGAGGGGGCTTGAACAAAAGCTTGCGGCGATTTGCAGGGAGAATGCCCTTTCAATTGCAGAGGGGAGGCCTCGGACGGAGGTTGTCGATGAAGAGGAAGTGCGTCGGATACTTGGCCCTCCTCGCATTGAAATGCCCAGGGCGGAGAAACTGGGCCAAATTGGAGTGGCAGCAAGCCTTGCATGGACTCCTTATGGAGGGGAGGTGCTTTTTGTCGAGGCCCAGCGCATGCCAGGAAGTGGGCAACTCCACCTCACGGGAAAGATTGGCGAAGTGATGAAAGAGTCCATTGCAATAGCGCTTTCATTCATCCGCGTAAAGGCCTCAAGCATTGGGCTTCCCAGTGACTTTCTATCCAAAATCGATTTGCACATTCACATTCCGGGGGGTGCGTTTTCAAAAGACGGCCCAGCGGCAGGCATTGCTGTTTTCGTGGCCTTGAGTTCGATTTTGACTCGCTTGCGGGTGTTTCCGGACGTTGGGATGAGCGGAGAGATCACGCTCAGGGGCCACATCTTGCCTGTTCAGGGAATCAAAGAAAAATGCTTGGCTGCCTATCGTGCGGGGCTCAAGCGGGTGCTTCTGCCTCAGCGCAACGCGCCCGACCTCGGTGAATTGCCTGGAGAGGTACGCAAAGGGTTGGAATTTGTTTTGGTCTCAAAACTTGAGGAAGTTCTGAGTCTGGTGCTTGACTTTGAGACTGCTCCTTCGGGGCCTGCTTCTGAGTCACGTCCGAGTGTTCCGCCTCCTCTGCTTGGGTGAGGCGCATGAAATGAGGCGAAGAATGGAAAAGGCATTGGCACGAGGCTCAAGCCTGATCGCTGTTGTGCTACTGGCTTCTGCTTTGCTTGCTCCAATTGGTGCTCGCGTTTCTTCGCAGCGTTCTGGGGGATCGGGTGATCTTGGCCACTCGCTCGAAGCTCCCCCGCCAGAAGTGCAGCTTCCTCCTGGAGAAGAGCTGCCATCGCGCACGGTTGTGATCGACGTGGACTCGCCTGAACGGGCCCTTTACCGGATCGCGGTGCCTGCTTTGCTAGGAGATGGGGCGCTTGGAAATGAAGGTGCGGAGGTTTTGCGCAATGATTTTCGGCTGATTTCGCTTTTTGAGGTGCTTGATCCCCGAAGCTTTATCGCCAACTTGGATGCAGAGGAATTGGGGATTGTTCCAGCCTCTTGGCAAGCAGTGGGTGCTCAAGGAGTCGTGAAAGGCCGAGTGCTCCGTGATGGCAATCGGATCCGGGCCGAGATGAGGTTTTTTGAGCTTGCGCGTGGCGATGCCCCCAGCCTAAGCCGCAGTTATTCGGGGGCCCTTGCTGATTTTCGCGGCTTTATGCATGACTTTGCAAACGAAGTGGTGCGGGTGCTGACGGGGAAGCCCGGGTCCTTTGGAAGCCGCATCCTTTTTGCTCGGCGAATTCGAGAAGGTCGCAAGGACATCTACGTTGCGAGCTTCGATGGGCACTCGGTGGCGCGCGTTTCTTCAGGAAAAGGGGTGGCCATGCTGCCCGCATTTGGGCCAGGAGGAATTTGGTATTCGGTTTTGACCGAAACAGGCATGTACATCACCCGCACTGGTGAGGAGGAGCGTCCAATTATCGATGCCGAAAACTCCATCAACATGGGTGTGACCTTCTGTGGTGGTCGCATGTACTTCACTTCGACGCGCGACGGAAACGCGGAGATCTATAGTGCGTTGCCAGATGGGACGGATCTTCAGCGCTTGACGAACGACCCTGCAATTGACGTTTCTCCGGCCTGCGGGGGCCCAGGTGGAATCATCGCTTTTGTTTCCAACCGCCACGGCACGCCCCAGATCTTTGCAATGAACCCGGATGGCAGCAATGTGCGGCGCTTGACCTATCGTGGGTCCTACAACCAAACCCCTGCTTGGTGCCCTGATCCGAGCCAACACCTTCTCGCTTTCACAGGACGAGCTGGCGGGCTAGACGTGTTTACCGTAAACATCCAAACGCAGGAGTACTTGCGGCTCACGCAGGGGCAGGGAGTAAACAAAGACCCTGCATTTAGCCCAGATTGCAGGATGATAGCCTTCTATTCGAGCCGTGGCGGGATTTTCATCTCAAACCCCGAGGGGCTGAATCAACAGCTTGTGATTCCAGGGGCAGCAGAAACCTTGCGCTGGGGTCGCTGATCTCATTTCAGGCAGTGGAAAGGCGTGGGCTTTGGCGCTGGTTGGCCGAGAGTGCTTGTTTTGCGCCTTGCATAGGAAGCACAGGCACTTGAAGCAAGGGTTTCCCTCCCTTGCTTTGAGACCGATCGGCCACCCCCGCCTCTAAATGGCGCATGAACACTCCACCCACAGGCATTCTACAGACGTGAAAGGAGCTCAGAGAGGATCTTGTCCTCAGCAAAGAGCTCGTCGACCTCGTCGCTTTCAAGAAAAATTTCTGCAAGACGAGAAGCTTTCCTTGAAAGAGGGGCTTCTGAGTCAATCACCCTTGCCACCCTTTCAATCAAAATGGACGAAGGTGGGCCAGAAAGAAGCAGAAGATGTTCCTCAATCAGATGGCTCACCAGTCGCTCAGCGCTTCGATGGGCTTCTAGGGAAGCCTCGCCCCCTTTTTCTCCAAAGAGCGACTCGAAATCGTCTTCAACGGCTTCTTCCCCTTCAGAGAAGGCTTCTCCCTCTTCTCCAAATTCGAACTCGCTTTCGTCGCTTAAGCGTTTCGTGCGACCCACGCCTGCCTTCTGCCTCGAATCTTCTCCCCTGTCAATCCTTCTCTGCCATTTTGCAACGCCATTGCAATCGATAGCGAGATGAAATCGCTTTCTTCTTGCAACTGAAACTTAGTTGCGCTAGCCATTACCCATGACCTTTTGGGATCGGCGGATTTTTCTCGCCCTTGCAGTGCTTCTTGTGGGCTTTCACGAAGCAGGCTGTGGCGATGGAAGTCCTGGAGGTGGCGGATCGGAGGCCTCACCTCTGCCCAGCAGAGATGGGGGCATGCCTGATGTGCCCGATGAGGACGAGCATGAGGATGAAACCACGATGGGGCGGCTCTTTGTGGCCAGCGCTTCGGGGGGTATGGTCAAGGTGGTCGATTTGGATGAGGGGCGGGTGCGGGCAGATGCTTTAGACTTTGGAGGTCCTGCGCGGCTTTTGGCATGGGACAAAGGGCGCCATGTCTATGGTGCCGTTGCTTCAACAAATCGGGTCGTGGTGGCTGATTCTGGAGTTGAAATCGAATCACACGGTGATCACCATCACGTGCACTTCCATCCACCCCGCTTGCTTGGGGCTCGGCTTGAAGGCATGGGCTTGGGCCATGTGGTCCTTTATGGCAATCCCGCTCGGCCCGAAAGCTTTTACCTTACGGCCTTCTTCAACGGAAGTGGCGAAGCGCACATCCTGCAGGCCCGCTCCCTTTCTGCGTCCTCACCCAATTTGATTCGGGTTTCAACAGGGGGTCCTCATCGTGGGTTTGGGATTGTGGCCCTTGGCCATGTGTTTGTAACGCGGCCTCCATCGGTGGCTGGTGGGGAAGTGCGAGGCATCACGATCCGTTCGATTTCAATGCCTGCAGAGGTTCGGGAGATGAGCAAGGAGTGCATCAATCCGAAAAGCGTGGCAGCCAATTTCCACGGTGTTGCTTTCGCCTGCCAGGAAGGCATCTTGTGCAACCACCGGCACGGCTCGCACTTTCACTCTGAGCTTGAAGCCTATCCTTCGGGGATGCCAGCTGTCGAGGAGCTCAAAAGCGTTCACCTCGATGGCTTCGAATACTTCTATGGGCAGAACGAGAGGGGGATCGTGCGCTTCGACCCAAGGGATGGAAGGCGTGAAATCAGGCAGATCTTCATGGGGCAAGTGCTTGACTTTGGGATTGATGCAAAAGCCCAATTCCTTGTGGTACTCACCTCTGATGGAAAAGTCCATCGGCGTTCAGCTTCTTCAGGTGATCCGATGGGTGAACCCATCATGGTGCTGAGCTCTGCTTGGTCGGGGGATGGTGCAAAGCCATCGATCGTGATTGCAGCAAAGAGGGTGTTTGTGGCAGATCCAAGAACAACCAAGGTGATTGAGGTTGAGCTCGAAAGGTGGCGTCGAGGGCGTGAATTTGATGTGGGTATCTCACCCGCTTCAGTTGCAGTCGCAGGGGTGGCTCCAAATTTTGAAGAAGGGCACGATAACCCTTAATCAATGCCGAGGTGCTGCTTTTTTTGCAGGCTTAAATTTGGGCTTTTGCCTGGGTTGATATTGTGTTTGCCGTTGTCTTCCACTAAAGCATTTTCTCAAGGCCATCTAGAAGCACCTCGGCCAATTGGCCATGTTCACCTGACTTGGCCAGATGGGGTTGAATGGGGAGAATCGGTTCAAGTCGTGGTTGAGGCCCTGATCACCGCCGAAGGTGAGGCGCGTGAAGTGCAGGTTATTGAGGTGAGGGGGGGAGGAGAACACGTTGCGCGCTTTGCAGAGGCGGCGAAGGCACAGGTTTCGGCTTTGCAATTTGCACCTGCAAGGCGAGGTGAACGTCCCATTCCTTCGCGTGCACGTTGGTTGTTTACCTTCGATCCGCCACCTGGTTCCGCTGGGCCGATGGAATTGGTTAGTGGAAAACCAAAAAACAAGGGCGATGCACTGGGAGCAGAAAAACCAATCATGGGGGAGCAAGAAGATGCAAGTGAACAATCACCTGATCCAAGCAGGGGTAATGGGATGGTGAACTCAGTTGAAAACGTGCAAAAAGAGCACACGAGCCAGAATCAGTTCGAGGAGGTGAACACCCATCGCTTTGCGGTGCGTGCCGAGGTGGCTTCTGAAAGGCAACCTCTGGTTTCGGCGAGCGAGCAGGACCTTGAGCTTGGGCTCCTTGGTCGGCTCCCACGCCGCGACGCGCAGTCGTTGCTTTCCCTGGCCCCTGGGTTATGGCTTGCAAACCACGGTGGGGAGGGCCACGCGAGCTCTTTTTTCCTTCGAGGCTTCGATGCCAAGGAGGGCGAAGCCCTCGAGGTATTGCTCGATGGAATTCCTTTGAATGACCGTTCAAATGCCCATGGGCATGGATACGTGGACTCGAGTTTTCTCATTCCAGAACTGGTAAGGGGAATTCGGGTGATCGAAGGGCCTTTTGATCCGGCGCAGGGGGATTTCGCGGTGGCGGGGACAGCGGAGTATCGCTTGGGCTTGGAGGAACGCGGCCTTTTGGGTCTTGCTTCTTATGGAAGCTATGGAGAGCGAAGGGTGGCTTTGCTTTTTGGACCACCCGGAACTTCGCGTTCCACCTTTTTTGGTGTTTCCATGCGCGGGGGGGATGGTTGGGGGATGAACCGCTCCCATGCGAGCGCAAGTGTCCTTTCGCAGTTTGGGGTGCGTTTGAGCGAAGAGTGGGAGATGCAAGTGCTTGGCGTGTTTTCGACAGCGAATTGGCGCGAAGCTGGGCCTCTGCGCCTTGATGATTTTCAATCGCGGCGTTTGCCTTGTGCTCCGGATGAGTTTTCTCAGTTTTTTTGCACCTACGATGGCCGCCAAGGGGGGAGTGCTGAGAGGGTGCTTGGGGGGCTGCGCTTTGAGTGGCGCAAGGGGAGTGAGCGCATGCGCTTCCTCGTGCACGCAAGCAACCATGCCTTGCGGATTCGGAGCAACTGGACGGGCTTTGCGCACGACCCGCGCACAGATGGGGGCCCTCAAAGGGGGGATCTCTTGGACCAGCGCACTGAAAGCTTTCGGGTAGGGGGGCGCTTTGAATTTGAGCGTCGCTTTGAGTGGATTGATCGAATTCACGCCCTCTTTTTTGGAGTCGATTTGCGCCACGACGATGTTTCTGCTGTCCAAGATCGCCTCCGTGCAGAGCTTTCGGTGCCTTATGCGAGCGATTTCGATCGCGCCATCGATGTGACCTCCATTGGAGGCTGGGGACGCCTGCGCTTGAGTTGGGCGAAGTGGTTCGAAAGCATCGCAGGGCTTCGGATCGATGCATATGGCTTTGAGGTTTTGGACCGCAACCGTCCTCTTGAGGATCGAATTGGCCCGCGGCTTGGACGAGAAGCGACGAGTGCCTGGGGGTGGCTGGCTCAGCCCCGTGGCACCCTGCGCTTCCGGCTTTTGCCAGACGAGACCCAAGCGGCACTCGATTGGTTTTTGAGCGGAGGCTTGGGCGCGCGCTCAAGCGATGCCGCAGCGCTCTCTGAGGGAGAGCTTGCTCCTTTTGCGGAGGTGGTGTCTGCAGAGGTGGGGCTAAGGGGCCGCTTTGGCGGGAATGAATCGACTTCTCGAGCGCTCGGGTTTGGGACTGCCCTTTTTTCAACCCGAGTCACAAGCGATTTTGTTTTTGATCCCGCCAAAGGACGCAACACTCCAATTGGCCCTTCCTCGCGCTTTGGATTCTTGCTTTTTGCGCACTTGAGATGGGAAAAGTGGCTTGAGCTCCTCGCAAGCCTCAGCTGGACGCGGGCCCATCTTCCCCCTCGAAATGCGAGTGTTTTTGAGCTTTTTGCAGGGTCGCGCCTTCCCTTTTTGCCCGAGTGGCTTGCGCGGGTCGATGGCAGTTTTTTTGCGCCGATTTCGCTGTCTCCAAGCGAAGCGGTGGAGGCCAGCCTGGCCTTGAGTGTGAGCTGGGTTGGCCCAAGGCCTTTGCCTTTCGAGCAGTTTGCAGACCCATTTGTCCTTGTGGATGGTGCTTTGAGTTTGCGCTGGCGGGCCATCGAATTTGGCCTCGTTGCCGAAAACCTTTTCGATGTGCGCTACCGTCAACTGGAGTTCAACTACGTTTCAAACTTTGTTGCAGACCGCCCGCCATCGCTTATGCCCGTCCGGCACTTTGTTGCCGGGCCTCCTTTGCGGATTTTAGGTCGCCTCGTGCTTCACATCGACTGGGGAGGTGTTTGAATGGGACGCCAAATTGCACTTCTCTTTTTGGCCCTGGTTGCTTTGCTTTGGTCGTGCCTTGTTCCCGGGACAGGTGGACGCCTCGTTCAGGTGCGCCTCGCTTTGCAGCCAAGAGCACGCGAGGGGCAGGTCCTTGGTCGTTCGCAGAGCATCGATCCGGAGCCCTGGTCGATTGAGATCCTTGAGGCCAAGCTCATCATTGGTGCCCTCTACCTTTTTCCTCCACGGCCTCTTTTTTCCTGGCAGGCTTTGCGCTTGCTCTTTTGGCTTCCACCGAAGGCCCTCGCCCATGCTGGGGATGACAACGAAGGTGGGAATGCCATTCTCGAACACCTGGACCAGGTGGTGGTTGACCTGCTCGATCCAACACCCATTGATCTTGGAGCCCGTCTGGGTGAGTCCGCCGTGGTTGACCGCGCCTCCCTTTGGCTTGATCACCCTCGGGGTGATCTTGCGAGGATGGGGGCGAGCGGGCCAACACGTGGTCACCTCGCATGGGTGCACCTTCGAGCAAAGCGAGGTTTCACCTGCCTTGAAATCCGCACGGGGATCGATATTCCACCAACTCCCCTTCGACGGCGGGTTGATCGCATCCGACCCGAACGACCCAAGTCCCTCGAAGAAGGAATGGAGGTTACCTTTTACATTTATCCTTCTGATTGGTTTTCTGAGGTCGATTTCAATTCACTCATCCCATCTGGTAACAAAGGCGATCAACCGATTCAACTTGAACTGAATGCGCCAAGCCAGTTTCACAACGCTTGGCAAATCGCGATGAGTCAACCTAGTTCCTATGGGTTGGAGCTGCGCTCACCCATGACTTCAACTCCATAAACAACGATTTTTTTGAAAGGGTATACCCATGCTTATATCGCATCAAAACGGCATCGCCTTTCTTACAAGCGTATTTGCAACCAAATGGGTCATTGTGCCTTTGCTTGTGATCGGCTGCGAAGGTGGGCCAAGAGGTATCCTGGTGGTTCAAGTGAGTGGTGGAAACGAGGCGAGGGAGGGAATTCCCCGCGAGCGTTTTCGGGATGGTTATGCTGTGCGCTATCGGCATGTCGTGCTCGAGCTTGAAGGCTTCTTTCTTGCCAGTCGCGATGGTGAGCGGGCCCGCATAGAAGTGGAGCCGGTGGTTGTTGAGCTGGTTCCTCAGCCTGCCCAAGCCTTCCGGATTGAGGGTGTTCCAGCCAGGCGATGGGATCTCGTTGGTTTTTCAAGTCGTCCTGTTCCACCCAATGCCCGCTTGGCTCAAGGTGTGGATCAGTCAATTGTCGAGCGGATGCGCAGGGAGGGGTGGAGCCTCTACCTTGAGGGCACCCTTATCGGTCGCACCCCTCCACGAGGCGAACCTGGCGAGATCGAATTTGAGTTTGGAATACCTGTTGCCGTGGACTACACCGAGTGCAGCTCAGGGGATGGCACCCTTGGCATCGTGGTTGTGGCCAACACCATCACCCAAGGAGAGATCACCTGGCACCTCACCCACACTTGGTTTGATTCTTTTGTGGAGAACGCTTCTTTGCGGGGGGAAGCATATGCTGCTGCGTGGCCTGGAAGAGGGCCTCTGCTTGCCGAGCACTTGCGGACTCAACTCCTTTCGCGCTTGCGAGGGGTTGACGGAGGGCCCCTCCTCGATGAGGAAGGAAACCCCATTCAATACCTCCCTGGAATGACAGGAGCAAGGACCCTCCGTGAATTTCTTTTCTCTCACCGCTATGCCCATTGGAATGGCTTGGACGGTGAGTGCAAAAGCGAAATCCGCATCCTTGCACCCTAAACCGAAATCTTTCAAAGGTGAAAGTTTCACCAAGTGCTTCTTCCATGGTGCGGTGCTTGCGCTTGTGCTTTCGCGCAAAGGCGGGCGGACTTCGGGATGGCTTCCACGGAGCTGGTTGAGGGGATGCTCTATGCTTGGTTGTCCAGCCGGGCTTAATTGGCCCGTGCGAGAGAAAAGAGGTGGCGCGCTCGCTTTGATTGCTCCATGGGATCGGGCGGAGTGGTCGCGTCCCATCTCTGTAGAAAGAGCGCCTCTCTGGCTTCGGGAAGCCACGATGGCAACGAAACGCCTTTTGCCCTTTGTTCAATGGCAAAAAGATCAATGGC
>JANWYL010000087.1 GCA_025056955.1 Sandaracinaceae bacterium
AGGTGGGTGCGTCGTGACCGCACTTGAAGCTCGAAAAATCGAGAATGGCAACATTGGGGTGACGGGCGGCAAATTTGGTTGCCCAAACCCGCTCAGCAGAGTTTGTGGAGTAGTTTTCAGGCCAAACATCCCGGATGTCGAGGGGAGACAAAGGTTGTTCCCCAAAAAAGCGCTTGAGATAATCCTTGTCCTTTGGAATCGATCGTATCGAAAGGATTGGGTAGCCAAGGGCTTGAAATTCTTCGGGGATACCGTGGTTGAGGCCTGGATCGGCATGGTATGGGCGGCCAAGCACAAGGATGGCAATGCGGTTTTCCCTTTCAACTTGCTCGAGAATGGCTCTTCCCCTCTCCTCCAGGTCGCGGTTGAAGGCCTCGAGCGCACGCAAACCTTGCTCGTGGGCAAAATCGCTTTCATCACGGGTGATGCCCAAGCGGGGCCCCCAGGTCTCCCACATCCTTTCGCGGGTAAGAAGGGGTTCAGTGAAGGTGATGGGTGTGTCGATGTACTCGATCCCTCTGGTTTTGAAAAAATCAATTTCTTTGGTGAATGCGCTTTTGATGACTTCGGGAGTGCCAGCAACGATTGGGCAACTCGCCTGGTCCACGAGGTTCTCGAGTTTGCTTGGCACGTGGGTGATGCAGGGGAAAAAGATGTAGTTGAGGGGCTTTCCCTTTTTTGGATCGTGTTTTTCGAAAAGTAGGTTGTGGATGTGAGCCTGGACAACCTTGCTTGGAAAACAGGGATCAACCGACCCATATTTTCCTCCTGCCACCCACATTTCTTCGCTCGTTTCGTCTGAAAAAACGATGTTTTGAGGTGGGATGCCCAGGGTTTCAAAATAAGCCCGAAAATAAGGGGCAACGGAATACATGTTGAGCACCCGAGGCATTCCGATCCGGATACGGCGCAAGGCGGCCTGAACCTCAGGAGGAGAGCGCTTAAAGCCCCGGCGCACTGTGCGGCGCCTGACCCCGAGCCATCCCCGCTCCACAACGACTTCTTCGATGGGTGTTCCAGCTTCTGGCAAAGGAGCTGGTTTTTCAACATGGGCAAAGGCGCGCCAGGCCTCGTAGGCAAGGAGGTTGGGGTGGGCCTTGGCCAGGGCCTTGCGCCGCTCAACGATGCGCTTCATTTCCTCGACGCTTTCGACTGTTCCCTTTTCACACGAAAAGCCGGCGATGTATCGTGCGATTCCGCCATCAGGGCGTTTTGCTTCGACGAAGGTGCGCTTGCACTCGTTTGGGCAGAAGTGGCAGGTGGTGCTTTCATCGGTTCGGCTTGTCACCTCGAGGGCCAGGGCTGCGTCAATCCCAATGAATTGGGTTTGGCCTTTGCGGCGGACAACCCGAAGGGCCTCAAATGCGGCTCCAATGGCTCCTGCTTCGCCGGCATGGGGGTGGACGAAAACCTCGGCCCCTGGCACGCGTTCGCGGATATAATCGACTTGGGCCTTGACGGCAGCGAGGTTGTATTGGGTGCCCCCCTGGAGCACAAAGCGTTTTCCGAGGGATGCGAGGCGAGGGATTTGCGCCACATATTGCCAAACGTTTTTGGGGAGCACCTGGGCAAGGCCTGCCAGCATCTCCTCGCGCGAGAAACCTTCTTTTTGGAAATTCACGCGATCGGTATCGAGAAAAACGGCACAGCCATAGCTGAACTGGGGCGCAAGTTCGGCCTTGAAGGCAAACTCTGCATAAGCGCTCACAGGGATGCCAAATTGATCGGCCATCGCTTGAAGGAGCATCCCATTCCCAGCCGAACAGGAGTTCGACAGTCGGAACCCAGAAATGTCTCCATCTTTGAGAAACAAGACCTTGATGTCTTGGCCGCCGATATCACACACGACATCAATTGGGCCAAAAAAGGCAATGGCGCTTGCCGCATGGGCCACCGTTTCAACGATATTCGCGTCTGCCCCCATGGTTTGCTCGATGACATCGGCCGCGTAGCCCGTTGCCCCAAGCCCAATCACTTCAAGCGTTGCGCCCTGCGAAGCGATGCGATTGCGGAGCTCGGCCAAAAGCTCTTTCGTGTCTTCAAGCGGGTTGCCTTTGCTCAGGCGATAGGCCTTGGCAACCACACGGCCGCTTTCATCCACAAGCACGGCCTTGGTTGAAGTGGAGCCCCCATCGATCCCAATGACGGCACGCACCATTGAACCAGGCTCAATCGGAGGGGGGACAAAGGGGGGAATGCGATAAGCCGCAGCAAAGGCTTCTGCTTCTTCTGGCCCACGCACAAGTGGAGGACCTGCAAGGTGAGCCAGCCGGGCTTTTCGGCCTTCTTTCACGTAGCGCTCGAGCTCCGCAAGGCCTCGATAATGCTGCTCTATGGCTTCTTCGAGACCGTAAACCACTGCCCCAAAGGCTGCATAGAACTGGGAGCGGGATGGGACGATGATCAACTCGTCGACAGGAGCATCTTCAGCAAATCGATAGCCTCGCTCGCGCCATGTTTCTGGGATTCTTAGCTTCCAGCAATCCCGCAAAAAAGGCAGGTATGTGTTTGGCCCACCAAGCAGGATCACCTTTGGCTTGAGGGTAGAGCCCCTCGTCAGAACCGAAAGGTTTTGAAGCACAATCGCATCTGCCAAAGAGCATAAAATTTCAGGGGCAGGAACACCGCTTTTGACCAAGTTCACAATATCGGTTTCGGCAAAGACGCCGCACTTTGCTGCGACGTGGTGAAGCTTGCTTGGGTCAAACCGGATTTCCGAAAGGCGTTCTGGCGGAAGGCCCACCTTGATCAGGCATTTATCAATGGTTGCACCGGTGCCGGATGCACATTTGTCGTTCATCGATGGCAGGGCGTTTTTTCTGACCTTGCCATCAGCTCCCACCGTGTCTTGGAAGATGATGATTTTGGCGTCTTGGCCGCCAAGCTCAATCACAGAGCCTGCGTCCGGGTGGAGCTCGCGCACAGCGAGAACGACGGCATTGACTTCTTGGACAAAGCGGGCGTCAAGGGCAGGGCAAAGGGGCGAGGCTCCTGAGCCCGTTGCGAAGATTCTCCACTTTTCACGAGGGGAAGAAGGAAAGGTCGCTTCAAGCTCACGGAGGAGGGTCAAGAGCGTTTCAGGCTGCCGGGTGTGGTGGCGCTCATAGCGCTCAAAAAGGATACGGCGTGTTTGAGGGTCAACAGCCACAACTTTGACGGTTGTTGAGCCCACGTCGATGCCAATTGCAATCTCTCGATCGAACGTGGAGCAATCCTCGCGTGAGGCCGCATCGGTCTGCATGACGTTGTGATGCTGACCGAAAGCGCAAATCGAGGTCAACCCCTTTTTGGACCAACGGAGCGATTTTCATCGACGAATGGGGTGTAGCCGGTCGTAACTCTCAAAGGCCATAGGAAGCCAGAGGGTGGTTGCCAAATAGGTGCTTCCGACTCCCAGGGCCGCAAGCCAAGCAACCGAGTGCAGGCCGGGGTGGTGGGTGATGAGGAGGACGATAAAGCCAATTGCATTCGTCCCCGAGGCAAGGGCATTCGCGCGGCTTGTGTGCCGCAGAACGATGGGAATCGAGCCTGGCCCCTCATCCTTCCACCGGTGGTAGACGTGAATGGCGTTGTCAAGGGAAATCCCAACAAAAATGGGCACGATCACGCTGTTCATGAAGTTGAGCGAGACCCCAAAACACACCATGCCAACGCCCGTGGCGAGGACACCAAGCATGACTGCTCCCAAGATCGCAAAGGCGGCAAGAGGCTTCCGGAGGTCCAAAAGGAGGACGAAAAAGACCGCACAAATGGTTCCGAAGAGCAGGTATGGCGCATCGCCAACAATGCGCTCGAAGATTTCGCCAGCAATCCAATTTTCAGAGAGCATCGGTGCAGAGAGCCCGCCTTGGCGCAAGGCTTTTGCGATGGCCCTCGCTTCTTCTGCCCATTCCACAAGGCCTTGGATTGAAGCCTCATCGCTTTCAGCCATGCGTAAATGCACCATGGACCCCTCTCCTTTCGATGTGAGGAAGGGTCCGACCAGCGCATAAGGCCACTCGTCCTTTCGGAGAGGCCTAAGCGATTCGAGAACATCGATCGCTTCTCTGAATTCCTTTTGCTTTTGCGTTTCAAGCGTTTCGATGGGAATTCGGCGAAGCTCACGAGCGATCCGACGAGCGATTTCAACCCTACGTTTTTGGTGGATTTCACTTGGAATGGCTTCTTCGATCGTGTTGATTTCAACAATTGCCGATTTTAGGCCATTTTGGAGGCGTTCTCTTTGCACTTTGCGAATCGTTTCGATGATGTCTTTGAGGTCATTATCGCTTTTTGCATATATCATCGCACCTGTGAAAAGACCGCTCAGTTCATGGCGCAAGTATTCGTGAAATTTTGAGGCTTCGCTTTGACCTGCCAAGAGTCTCCAATTTGCATTAAAAGCCAGTTTTCCGGTGTAAACCCAATGCATGGTGAGGATCGAGAGCAGGGGGAAGCCAAAAAGTATCACATACCGAACCAGCGCGGGGGGCCTCAGATAGGAGTTTTCCTTGGTTTGTGCGTTTTTGCTTTTTGTTGGTTTCCAGCGCTCAAAGAGCAAAAGAAGTGGCGGAAGAAACAAAATTGTTGCAAGCCAAGTGAGCAAAAGGCCAACTGCTGCGATCAATCCAAATTCAGAGAATCCTGAAAAACGAGAAAACCCGACGATCAGAAAGATGCTTGCATTGGTCATCGAACCAGAAAGGACCGCGCGCCCTGTTCGTTCGACCAGTCTAATAATGCTTTCTTCTGGCGTGATCCCTTCGTCTCTCAATTCGTGAAAACGATGGAGGAGGTGTATTGCGTATTCAATTCCAAGTCCAGAGAGAATCGAAAACAAAAAGCCGCTTATCAAATTGAGGTGACCAACGGCAAGATAAGCAAATGCGGCAGTCCAAAGGAGGCCAATAAACAACGGAAAACCGATGATCAAAAGCGCTCTTGGTGATTTGAGCGAAATCACAATCAGGACAACCACAGCCAAAAATCCAAGTGAACCTGCAACGAATAAGTCTTTTCGCATGGCTTGGTCGTCCTCAACCCGGATTGGAATTCCCCCAGCAAAATGCACTTCGAGATCTTTGGGAAAACGGATCCCATCTCGCAGTTTGGCATCTATTTCCCTGGCTTTTTGAATTGCACTGCGCCCAAACTCCAAATCGGCGCTTGGCCCTTTGAAGAAAACCCAAATGCACAAATATTTTCCGTCGCGGGTTAAAATCCAGCTTTTCTTTGAGATCTCATCCAAGCGATTTTTGATTTGAGAAAAAAAATCATTGTCTTCGTTTTTTCTCCCATCGCTTTCAAAATCGATATAGAGACCAGTCGACTCAAGAATTTTTTGGTCAACCCACTCCTTCACCTTTTGCTCGATCTCTTCAAGTTCTTTTTCTTCCACAAGAAGGAGTGCATGGCGCTTGAGCCACTCGCGATCGATGTGGCCACTTGTGCCAAGGATATGCGGGTCGCGCTGGGCTTCTTCGACAAAGGAAGCCGCATACTTTTCTGCAAGCGCGCGATCTTTTGCAGAAATCGCAACCGCAATATCGCTCGATGAGCGGCTGTGGGTGAGCACTTCGCGCAACTCACGAATGGGCTCTGCCTCTTCTGGGAGGAGATCCAAGAAAGAAGAACGGATTTCCAAGGCGCGGGCCATCCCTATCGCGAGGGGCAAAGAAGCCACCGCAAAGCCAAGAAATCGATAGGGATAACGCACAAGAAGGAAGCCAAGGGCTCTTAGGGGAGAAAAACCGGGATTCATGGGCTTGGGAGAGTGCAGGGTGATATCCACTTCAACGGTGGTAAAAACCAAAAGCGTGAAAGTCCACTGAGCGAGCCTTCTATGAGTGCCTCTCCTCCTCGTGTCAAACGACCCCTTTTTTTGCAAATCGCATTGCTTACTGCTTCGCTCCTTTTCTTCTCTCTTTTTGGCCTTGGCTTTTCGGTGCGCGCCGTCAATGAGGACACCCTCAAGCGGATGGCCCAAGGGCTTCAGCATTTGGCCTTGGAGGACGTATCAAGAGTGATTCATGACGCGCTAAGGAATGTCGAGGATCGCCTTGAAATGGCAGCTCGTATCATAGTTGATACAAAGGATCCTCAAAATGTTCCAGAGCTCTTGGCTGCACTCGTTTCTGGAAGCAGTGATTTCGATTCGTTGGGAATCTACGACAGGGAGGGAGCGAAGATCGACGTGATCAGGGAAGGCGGGAGCCAGACCGAGCTGCCGCAGGCCCTCGATGCAGAATTGCTTCTCGTTGCAGAAAAACAGGGATCTGCCTTGGCCATCTCTGGTTTTTCAAGCGGATTGGTGGTTGTTCCCATCCGTGCCCAAAGCCAGGTCACAGGATACGCTGCTGCCAAGATTCACTTTGCCTTTTTGTCTGAGTTCATTCAGAACCTTTCCATCGCCCACTTTCCGGGCCTGGAAGCGCCCATCTTGATCACTGACGTCAATGGGGAGATTCACCTTCCGCAAGGTGCAAAAGAGAAGGTGAAGCTTCCTCAGTCAATCATTTCAATGCTCAAGTTGGCTTCAACTGGAAGTGTATCAGAAGTTGTCAAGTGGGATGGTGAAGAGCAGCTCATCACCTTCCAAGCCCTTCCTGGAAGGCCGCTTGTGATCATGGTTCGAGAGCCGACCTCTGTGGTTTTTGCTTCTTTGGCAGAGGTGCGCAAGAGGGTGTGGATTGCAGTGGGTGTGGCTCTCGCTTTGGCCCTGGTGTTTTCTTACCTTCTTGCACTTGGCGTGACGCGACCGATTCGAAGCCTTCTCCAACAAGCCAAGCACCTGGCTGAGCGCCGTTTTGACCAACGGGTTCATCTGCGAAGCCAAAGCGAGATTGCTGTTCTTGCCCACGCCCTCAACCAAGCAGCGGAGGAGCTCGCCGCAAGCGAGGCCAGAATTCAAAAGGAGGTTGAAATCAGGCGAGACCTCAGCCGCTACCTGCCCAAAGAAGTCGTCGAAGAGATCGTTCAGCGCAAACAAGAGATGGCCCTTGGCGGAATCCGAAAAGAAATCACCGTGCTCTTTGCCGATGTGGTTGGATTTACGCCGATTGCTGAAAGGCTCAAGCCGGAGGATACGGTTGCTTTGCTCAACGAGCTTTTCACCTTGCTCACCGAGATTGTGTTCCGACACAAAGGCATTGTTGACAAATTCATTGGCGATTCGGTCATGGCGATTTTTGGTGCTCCTCACTTTCAGCCAGACCACCCCCAGCGGGCAGTGGAGTGTGCAGAAGACATGTTGCGCTTTCTCGATGTTGGGAACGCAAGGTGGGAAAAATCGTTTGGAGTGCGGATTGAGCTGGCCCTTGGAATCGCCTCTGGGGAATGTGTGATTGGGAACATCGGCTCTGAGCAGCGCATGGAGTACACGGCGATTGGAGACACGGTGAACACTGCGGCCAGGCTTGAGGCAATCGCCCGACCTAACCAAATCCTTCTTGCTGAAAGCACGGCACACAAAATTGAGGGCTTTGAGTTGATCGATCGAGGTCTTCGCGAAATTCCAGGCAAACAAGCACCCATTAGGGTGTTTGAAGTTGTGGTGTAGGGGGTGTTGAAAAATGGACTGCACCCAGCACTCAAGCAGCTTCTTAACGAAGGTAGAGGCTTAAAGAGAGCGCAGCCCCAAAGCTTCCAAAAACATCCCTCCCTTGTTCGTTTAGGCCAAAGCGAAAAGAAAAGTCAACGAAAATGGGTGATATCGAAACACCAAAGTGGGGAGCCAACGCCATTGCGTAAAGCTGGCCCTCTCTTTCTTTTCCAACGAGGGTGTTCATCTCGATTCCGCAATTCAAAAGGGCCAAGGGTTCCCAGTCCATCCCAAAGGCCGAAGTCCATATCAACGCCTGGCTCGGATTGCTCTCAAGCAGCATGCCTTGCCTTGAGCGGAGGGTGAAGGTTGGAGCAAGCAAATAAGCAAAGTGAAGCGAAGGAGCCAGGCGCACGTCGCTAAGGCTTTGATCGGAAGTGGCTCTGGTAGGGATCCAGGCCCCCATCTCGACTGCAAGGCCAAGTGATGGGGTTTCAGGGTTCCTGCGCAAGAAAGTCCACCTGATTGAAACAAAAGGATCAAGGTGCCCTCTGGTCCAAGTCAATGGCCTTGAACCCTCTTCATGGGCCAGATCAATCGGCAGGCGAATCCCCACACCAAGCCCAAAGGGAGCGGTGTAGTGAACTCCAGCAACCAGCCGAGGTTCAGGGAAATGATAGAAAACGATCTCGTTTCTGCTTGGGCGAATTGTTGCACCGATGGCCAAAGATGCACGAAGGCCTTCCTGTTCAAACTCCTCTAGCGAGAGAGATGATGGGTTGAGGACTTGGCTCCACCCATCCCCAAAAGGTTGTGGTGAAGCAGCTTTGTGGATAGGGATTGGAGGAGGAGCCATTGGCGAATCGGGTGGCGGCTCTGAGGAGACGCTCTCCAATGCGATTGTAAAACTTCCAAGGGGCTGCAATGGAGCAGAGGGAATCACCCAAAGTGCAGTGAATTCACCCGTGGCATCGCTTGGTGCTTCGATTTCAATATTGAAAAGGTTTTTTTGGCGCGAAGCGGAGAGAAGTTTAAGGGGTGAAGGCAGAGCAATCGTGAGATCAGGAGGGAGATCACCGTCTATGGAAGCCTCAACCTGGAGGGTTTGACGTGTTCCTCCCTTGAGAACGATCGGCTTTCCGAAATCCAAACCAGGGGCTCTGGTTTGGATCGCACGAACTGAAAACTGCGGGAGGGTGATGGTTTGGTCTTCGAAGGTGCACGACAAAGACAAGCCTGGTTGCACCAATACTTGTCCCATCGCTTGGGTTGGTTGATTACCCGATTGGCTGCAAGATACACCAGCTGGCAAGTCAAGAATTGTTCCTGCAAGCACTGGGATGGCTTGAGGTACATCCATCCCGCCTAGGGATTGGGTTTGCGTTTCCGTGTCATAGGGAGCAATCAGCTTGGCTTCAAGAATTTCGAAGCGTTCGAGTGTAGACGGGCGGCTTTCAAGCCCATCTTTGTCAATCGTTGAGAGGCTTACAAAGTACTCACCCTTTTGCAATCCATGTGCTTCGAAATGGGTGATGGTGGCAGGCACGGTGCTTTCGAAAACAACTTCTCGACCGTCTGGCTTTCGGCTTATTTCAATGTGGTATGCGATTACCTCATCAACATGGCTCCACTCTCCCCTTATTACCCCGCCGTACCCAGAAATTCCAAGAGATTTTCTAGGACCATCTACCCATTGTGGGGGGTTGGGGAGTGGTCGTGGGGGGCTTGGTGGTTGCCCTTGCGCAACAACTGAACCCGTGTTGGGTGGTAGATCAACGGCGGGGCCTCTTCTCCTTCCAAGCGCACCTTGAACACGCGCCTTGCTTGAGTGATTGGAGATGCGGGTTGTTCCCTTGGTGTCAACGCTTACGATTGCATCTCCTCCTTGAAAACTTGCAAGCGAAGAAGGGGTTGCGACATCGATCCTGTTTCCGCCCTCCCCACGCAACTCACCAAGGCGTGTTCTCAGCGCTCCGCTTTCGAGTTGGGCCTGCATTCCAGCCTGGCGCGTGCCTTGGGTGCTTGGCCCAAAGATGATCACCATGCTTTCTTCTCGCATGATAAGAACACTTGTATCTCGAAAGGTGATTTCCGCAGCGCTTTTTTGAGCGGTGTGAACCCGCCCCCCTCGGTAAAGCTCAAGGCCCTCGCGAGCCTGGATCCATTCCGAGGTGGGCTTCTGCATTGCTTCCACCTGCCGCACTGTTCCGGTGACACGTGCATCAGGAATTGCAGATGCTTCGACGGGACGGCGAGGGAGGCGCAACACCTGACCTGGCTTGAGTTGATGGGGCGGTGGACCCATGCCAGGGTTGAAAGCATGAATGATATCATACCTTCGGCGATTGCCGTACAAGCGCTCGGCAATTGCTGCGCAGGTATCACCTTCCTGGACGACGTATTCGAAGATTTCGATGTTGGGCTGGGCCTTTGCTTCTAGGCTCAAAGAAAAAAAACAAAACACGCTTTTCAAGGCCAAGGAATTCGCTATTCTCTGGGTGTGAGCGCTGAACATCAATCAACTCCGGTGGATATTCACAGTGCACAAAGGCCTCTTCAACCAGACGAAAGAGAATTTCAAGCAGAAGAAACCCCGACCTCCCTGGACCAGCTCGGATATGGATACAGAATCGGCGAAAAGTATATCGTCGAGTCTTTACTGGGTCAAGGTGGCATGGGGGCAGTGTATCGAGCCACGCAACTCAACTTGGGGCGCAAGGTGGCAGTGAAGGTGCTGAAGGGTGAGTTGGTCGCAAGTGACCTCGCACTCAAGCGCTTTGAAAGAGAGGCCAAGGTTGCTGCTGCGCTCGATCACCCAAATGCGGTGCACATTTACGATTTTGGAGTTGACGCGGGCTTGGCGTATATCGTGATGGAGCTTCTTTCGGGTCAAAGCCTGAGGGAGCGCTTAAGCAACTTCCCAGAGGGCCTTCCCTTGGGTGCCTCGCTTGAGATTGCTTCCTACGTGGTAAGCGTGCTCGTCAGGGCCCACGAGATGGGGCTTGTGCACCGTGACCTTAAGCCAGAAAACGTTTTCATCGAATCTGTTGGGGGAATTGGAAAGGAGAGGGTGGTTGTGGTTGATTTTGGGCTTGCATTCATCGAGGGGAGGGGAGAACTCGGACGCCTCACACAGGAGGGCTTGGTTGCAGGAACGCCTGAGTACATGTCTCCAGAGCAAATTCTAGGTGAGGGGGTTGGCCCCCCCACGGACATCTATGCGATGGGGTGCATGTTGTATGAGATGCTTTCAGGTTCTCCCCCTTTTAGCGGTTCGTGGGTTGTTGTAATCAACCATCACCTTTTCATTGAGCCGCAACCTCTGAGAAAGGTTTGCTCCCACGATCTTCCCTCATCCCTTGAGGAATTGGTGATGCAGATGCTCTCAAAAGAGGGCAGCAAAAGGCCCACTGCGCCAGAAGTTGCTCAAGCATTGGCTTGGATCGCGCAAAAGCAAGAAGAGAGGGCCAGGGCGCAACTCGCAAGGCGAGGGAGAGAAGCGAGGATGATTTCGGCATTGCACCAGCCCCAACACCAAGCGCTGCCACAAGTCGATGTTCAGCCTCAAGCGATTGCTGTGCTTGAGGAGCCTGACCAGGTGATTCGAATTGCATTGGCATCGCACCGCTACATTCCAGTGAGATGGGAAGGAAAGGGTCCAGTGGGTGAAGCAAAGGCGATTTGGGCACCATTGGCTTCACCTGAGGAGGTGGAAGGGTGGTCTGCGATGGGTGTTCCAGTGCTAAGCAGCGCTGACCCCTCTGATCAAACGCGCATTTCTCGGCTTCTTAGAGCGGGCGTTTCAGAGGTTGTGAGTCGTCCTGTAAAGGTCGAGGAGCTTCTCAAA
>JANWYL010000088.1 GCA_025056955.1 Sandaracinaceae bacterium
AGATTTTCTCTTGATGCCTCCCACCCAAGGGCTCCGAGTGCACTTGAAATGATCGATTGAGGAACGAAAAAGTGAATGATATTGTTTTTGAGATATTCCACAGACAAGCGTTCTTCTGGAGGCACGGAATAAATTTTTTCGGTGGGATCAGGATGAGGAGACTCGATATGCAGCATTTTGGCTTCGTGGAAAAGGTCAATTGCTGCTTTGAGGCTATCTATGCGCAAAGATTGGTTTTGGGTTAGAAGCAAAGGGGCAATGGGAGCACCGACTTCCATGAAAGCGCGTAAAAGCATTTCGGCTTGCTCGACGAGTTGACGGTGAGCGATTCCGCGTTTGCGGTGGCAGAGAAGGGTGAGGGCAAGGAGGGCAGCAGGTGTCACGGGTGTTGCCTGGTTGATTTCATAGGCCACGCGATGAGCGATTTTCGAAATGAAAGCCCGGCGCTGTGCCGATGAAATCGGAAGCGGGTGAAGGTTTTGAGTGAATTCCTGCCCAAATGTTTCGCGAAAAAGCGAGGGGAGGTCGAGAATTTCTCCGACTTGAATGTAAAGACGCCCGTAACGCGAGCGCAATATCCGAGGAGCACGCAAAAGATCGCCAATGTTTTCTTGTTTTTTGTCTTCTCCTGCATGCTCACGGACGTAGGTGCCCTCTTCGACGATGCGCTCGTAGCTGATCGCAATTGGGACAAATTGAAGGGGAATTCTGGCCTCAAGCGCCGCGTCGACAATCATCGTGAGGATACCGAGCTTTGGGGGAAGAAGTTTGCCTGTTCTGGAGCGCCCCCCTTCGATGAAAAGCTCAATGCTGTGCCCTTCGAGGAGCACTTTGCGGATATAGGCGGCAACGATGTAGGGATAAAGCTTCTCTCCGTGAAAAGAACGGCGGATGAAAAAGGCTCCTCCTCGTCGAAAGAGCGGACCAAGCGGAAAGAAAGAGAGGTTGTCTCCCGCCACAATGAGGGGAGGAGCCAGGCCCTTTTGGTAAAAGACACTCGAAATGATGAGGTAATCGATGTGGCTTTTGTGGCTTGGCAAAAGGATGAGAGGGCCATTGCGTGCGGCGTTTCGAATCCGTTCAAAGTCCCTCTCTTCGAATTGAATGCCATCGTAGATTCTGCTCCAAACGAAGCGCAAAAGGGGGTCAAGCAGGCTCATCATCATGGGATCAGGGGAGGCGGCCATCCGTACCAGCTCTGCTTCGACTTCGCGGCTTACCTGAGAGACGGGAACTTTGCGTTCGTTGGCCGCATGTTCGATGAGACGCTTCAGGCGAGGACTGCGCAAGATTTCTTCGCAAATCCGTGCACTCGATTTGCGGATGGGCCCTAGGACAATCGTGCGCTCTCGCTCAAGCCGCCGAAGCAAAGCGTAGCGGAGGGCACTGGCGCCTTGATCCTCTGAGAGTTCAGGATGGGCTGCGAGGAAAGCCTGGAGGTCTAGCGGCTGGGCACCGCGGTGGATGGCGTTTCGGTGGAAGGCGAGGCGTCCCATCGAGCGCAAAAAACTCGGCGATTCGCTCGTCCCAAAAACGAACTCAGCCAAGCTTGGGGCTTGCCGCGGGCTGCGCTTTGCCCAGACAAAAAGCTGGGGGAAGAAGTGAATCGTCATTTTGCCCTGGCGCTGCCAGAGGACAAGGGTGCGTAAAGCGTCTTGACTTGATTGATGCAAGCGGGAGTGGAACTTGGGCAGTATGGAGTCTCTTATGAGCTGAGCGCTTGTGCGCGCAGGCCGCAAACATAGAAGAACGCTTGAAGGTTTCTCTTCTGGCGGCTGGGCAAATGAGTCAATTTTTTTTGTTTTTGGCCAAATGAGCCGGGCCCATTTGGACTCAAGCCCCCATGCCCACTCGATTGGGGGCAGTTGATATCGGCGAAGAAGGAGGTCGAGGAGAATTGCGTCGAGAAGCGAAGAGGAGGGAAGAACGTGAACGATAAGGGCTGCCGAAGGCAGGGAGCGCAGGCCATTGATCCAGCTTGGTTCGAGTTCGATTGAGCGAAAAGCCAAGCCCAGCGCGCGCAGATGCATTGGCAGTGCTTCGCCTGGCTGGATTGAAGTGGGAGAAGTGGACTTTCGAGAGAGCCAATCGAAAAGAGAACGCTTTTCGCTCTCGTTCATTTGGGGGAGACTAGCACGAAATTGCCTTGAAAAGGGCTTCTGGAGCGGCTTTGGGCCTTGCCCACGCCTGCGCCTCTTTTTTTACGTGCTCTTTTGTGCTTTGATTGAAATCCGGTTGGTCTTTACCTTAATCGCAAGGAGGTCAGTTGGTGTTCGATCGGATCAAAACCATGGAACTCGCGCAGAAGTACGCAGCGAGTGGTGCATATGAGCGAGCCATTCTAGAGCTCCAGAAAATTGTTCAGGTAGATCCGTCGGACACACGCACCTGGCTCCGGATGGCGGAGCTCTATGCCAAGCTCAATCGTCGCTCACAGGCAATCGATGCGTATTTTCGCGTGGCACAACACTTTGCCGAGCAGGGTTTCTTTCAAAAGGCCATTGCTGTGCTTCAGCAACTGCTGGCCATGGAGCCAAAGCACTTCGATGCCAGGTTGCGCTTGGCCGAAATGTACGAGGCGATGCAACTTGTGCGCGATGCCCAAAATGAATATGAGGGCCTTCTCGTCCAATGTGGTGAAGACTTCAATTGCTCGCTCGAGATCTTGCGTCGCCTTGCCCAGCTCAATCCAGACGATTTGCGCAATCGGTTGCGATATGCTGAGGCGCTTTCGGCGGTATGGGAGCGTACCAAGGACGATACATTCAGAGAAAAGGCAGCCGATGAGTTTTTGGAGATTGCAAAGCGCCTGAAGGAGCTAGGCCACATCAGTCAATTCATCACAGTTCTCGAGCGCTATCTTTTCCATAGGCCATCTGACTTTGAAATGACCAAAGAACTCGTTGCGCGCTACATCGAAGAGGGGCAAGGGATAAAGGCGATATCAAGGGCGCAATTTCTTTATCAGGAAGCGCCCGAAAATCCTGAGGTCTTGCGCCTTTTGGCCCGTGCTTTTGTGCTTGTTGGCCGCCGCAACGAAGCGCGCGACATCCTGCGTGAGGTTGTAGAAATTTATCGGAGTTATGGCGATGCAGTAGGGGAGCGGGAAACGCTCAAGGAAATCCTAGCGCTCGATCCCTCTGATCGGGGAAGTTTTTTGGCTTTGCAGGCGTTGGAAATGAAGGGGGCAAGTGCTGCTTCAGTGCCGCTTCCAAGCCCCGGAGATGGCGAGGAAGAGGGTGTGATGTTTACGGAGACCACTTCCTCTTTTCTTCTGGGAGCCACGAATTCCTCTTTTGAGCAGGGAGAAGCTGGGCTTTCTGATGAAGATGAAGAAGCGTGGAACACTCAAACGATTTCAGAGAATCTGGACCCTCAAATTCGCGCTCAACTCGAAGCCCTTGTGGGGAGAGGCGAAAATCAGGCCGACGAATGGGTGAATCGAGTCACTCAGGTTGAGGCAAAAAAGGGTCTTGTTCCTGAGGATGAGATACCAATCGATCTTGATGAAAGTGCGGGGGGAGAGAGCGAACAAGAGGAAGCTCACGCGTTTTCTGGAGCTTCAGCCAAAAAGGCAGCTGCCCTTAAGATGAGAGAAGCGCGGGCGTTCATGCAGTATGGGCTCTTGGACCTTGCGTCCGAAGAGCTCAAGGCTGCAATTGCCCTTGATCCGGAAAATATCGAAGCGCGTGAATGGCTTAAAGACTTATGGCGCGAGCTAGGAAAGATCGATGATGCATTGAAAGAGCTTTTTGAGCTGGCTGATTTCTGCGCACAAAGCGATCCTGCTCGGGCACTTCGCTACCTCGAAGAAGCAAAACAGCTTTCTCCTCATCATCCAGAACTGGCTCGGCGCTTGGCCTTTTTGCGAGGCGATTTGCAGGAGCCGAAAGCGTTTCCTTCTGCTGGGCAGGCACGCCAAATGAGTGATGAAATGGGTAATGAAAAGCAGGCACGCGAGGTGCCAAAGGCTTCTGTTCCGGTTGGGGGGGCAAGGCACGAAACAGGAAAACCCCAAATTTCTTCTGTCCAACCTTCTTCTCATGAAAAAGGAGGCAAAGCTGAGCTTCGCTTGCCTCTCCACCCTCCTCCAAAGCGGCCTCTTCCTCCCTTGCCTCCTCCCCAAGCCAAGCATTCCTTGCCGCACAAGCCGCTCGTTCCCCCTCCTGCGCCACCGGCTCAGAGGATTGCCTCTGCTCTAAGTGAGGGAAAAGGAGGGCTTGCCCAACCTCAGTTCGCACCCACTTCCCCAAAGATGGGTGAGGGTGTTTTGCAAGTGTTTGCAGAGGGGAGCAATGTGATTGAAATCGACGAGCTATTGAATACAATCGAGCTTCCAGAACCAAAAAACGAGTCCCTAGACAAAGAAGAGGCCGAAGGGCAATATCAGCTTGGGATTGCCTATAAAGAAATGGGGCTTATCGCAAAAGCGATTTCTGCTTTCGAGAAAAGTGCCTTATTTCCAGGAATGGAGTGTGAATCTTATAAGATGATTGGATTATGTAAAATGGACGCCAAAGATTATGCGGGTGCCATTCATGCACTAAAACGAGCCCTTCATGCCCAGGAGAAGACTCTAGATCAAGAGGTTGGCGTTTTCTATCACCTTGGTCGGGTGTACGAGGAGATTGCTGAAAAAGATGAGGCCATTTACTACTACGAGCGTGCCATCCGAAGGATCCCAAACTACCTTGATGTGGGAGAGCGCTTGGAGAAGCTTAAATCAAAAAGCTAAATTCTTTTGATTGTTTGATGAAAAGAGGTTTTTTGTTTTCTTTTTTGATTTTCGCGTTCTTATTTGTATTTGGAAGTTCTGGAAAAGGCGAAGAAAAAGATTCATTGCGAATTGTTTACAGGGATGCAATTGATAAGATCATTGCGGGTCGGTTAGCTCTTTTGAGGGAGAGAAAGCGGGAAGCGCAGCTTGATTTTCTTAATGCGATTGATCGCCTGGACAGGATTCGGTTTGCTTTTGAGCATGATCCCTTATTTGTTTTTTTAAGGGGGCTTGCTTTGGCTTGGATTGAAGTGGAAAGGCCTGATGGACACACTGAGCACAAAAAAGAAGAGGCCTTAAGTTTGCTTAATGAATTGCGCAGAAATCAGCCCGATTTCGCAAGGGGGGCTGTGCTCAATCAGATTGCATCGCTGTGCATGGAGCTTGGGCGTTTTGAAGAGGCTGCTCAAGCCTATGGAGAGCTTGATCGCTTGCCTTTTTTTCGGCCTGTGCTCGCACCGCCAGAGCCCATTTCGCTTGAGGAGCGGCTTTGGATGTCTCTGTTTGATTGGCCGGAACCTGCCACAATTGCGCTCAACTGGGCCGAGGCCGAGATGCTGGCCCAGCGCCTTGAGCGTGCGGTCGGGCTCTATCGCCTTGCCGAAGCGCGAGCCGAGGCTGGTTCTTTGGAACTGGCCTTGGCCCGTTTTGGTCTGGCCCTCGCAGAGGAACGTCGAGGAAACCATGAGGAAGCCCTTCGACAGGCCAAGGCCGCCATGGGATCTTGGCTTCCAAATGCTGGAGATCCCCTTGCTCAGAGGCTTCAGGCCGCCCACGGCTCACTCGCTCCTCTCCATCATCCTGGTGTGGTCTATCACCCTCCGTGGGAGCGCTTTGCCTACGAGGCCTTGGCCAAGGAGGCCATTGCCACGGATTTGCTGGATGCTGAGCAGAAAAAGCAGGTGTTGCGCGAGGCCTGCGGGGCATGGCGGCGCTTTTTTGCGTGGGGAGGGGAGGCATCTCCGTATGCCAAGCAGGCGTGCTTTGCGCTTGAACGGTTGAGCAAACACTGCTCAACTGCCCAGTCGGAAGGCATTCCTTGTCATGGAGGGGGCAAAAATGGCTTTTTTTAACTTAAGGCCATCATAGAGCGCATGACAGCCAAGGGGAGAAGGGGCGAGCTTGCCCCTCCCTTGGCGGCCCAAATCGACAAAAGGCGATCTACCACAGCCAATAACTCCGGGTGCAAGCGGTAGTAAAGTCGGCCTGCTTCTGGCTGGTCTAGGGGTACCAAGCGGCCAGAGACCCTTCCCAACACCGCATCAATCCCCAGCCAAGGAAGCATTGCCCCCAATTCGTTGCGAAGGTGCCCGATTGAGCGAAAGCCAAAGGCAGGTACTGCAAAGCGCCGAAGCACAGGGCCACGATCCACACGTGCTTCCATAAGGTGGGCGGTGAGCGCAACCTCGCCAAAATAGCCCTCAAGCAGTGCCGCAAAAATCGCATCCATTCCCTTGTGCGATGGCAAACTGCCCATGTGCACGTTCACCACCCCTCGGGGGATGGCTTGGAGCAAGGCGCTGTTCACAAGCCCACCACCTGTGAAAATGGCGATTTGGCCATTGTGCTTTGCAATTGTGGGGATGGCTTCTTCAAAGCGGTTGACAGTGCAGCAGGGGATGCCCAGGCGCTGTGCTTGCATTCCAAGGTGCCATGGGCCTTCGATGAAAACCTCTCCTAGCGATCGCAAAGAAACTCTCCCCTTTTCTGGGTATTCATCGCTTTGGAGAATCAGCTTCCGCCAGATTTTTCGCAAAAGCGACTTCCCTTCTCGTTGCCACTCCTCTTGAAATCTGGAGAAAGAAAAGGCCCGAATGACAATGAGGGCAGGACGGAAGCCAAGGAGATTGAAAACAGCGATCAACAAAAGGGCAAAGAGGCTACGCGGGGTGGGTGCGAGGATCACGACCCCTTGGCAGGGAGATTCTTGCTTCCAAGGAACGGCCAGGCCGTCGAAGAGAGGACCCATGGGTTGGGGTTCAGGGCAATGGCCTTCACATTCTCGAAGCCAGGATTCCAGGACTGCAATGGCTTGCCGGAGGGCAAAATCCATGGGCTTGCGCTCGATCGCTTCGTGCACGTAGAACAGGGCGTTGAGATAGGCCTGATCCACAGGACAACCAGGCGCAGGCCCCCCCTGAAGGGCCCGATAGAAAAGCACCCGTTTCATCCACTCGAGGTGGGCGCGGGCTTCCTGCCCAAAGCGCAGGTTAGCTTCTTTTCGCAATCGAAATCCCGCAACCGAAACAAAGCGGCGTATTTTTTCAGCCCACTCGAAACCCTCTTTGTGTTCCTTACGCAATGCATCGAAAATCGCCTCACGCTCATTGGGCGAAAGGGAAGCAAGTCGGGCGGGTGGAGGAGGAATCATGATACGATCCCTACGCGCAGCACTTTCCCATCCAAGTGACGAAGCGCTTCTCCATGAATCAAAAAATCATCAGGAGGTTGAGGGCCTTCAGCAAAGGCGATCACACCAAACTTGAACCATGGCATCGGCCAAGGGTCTTTTTCATATGATGCAATCATTTGCCAATCCCAAAGGTTGTGAGATACCCAAAGATGGGCCGATCGGCTGGTGCAGCCTGGACCAAGCTCGACAGTGGTTTGCGCCACGGCACTTCCATCCAAAAAGCGCTTGATGTACCAGACAGGGCCAGGGAAGGCCTGGCCTTCTTCAAGGCTGGATTGCCCTCGCTTCCATCGCTGGAGGTGGGGGACCTGAAATTGACTGTCCATGATCCAGATCAATGCATCGGGCTCGAAAAGCAACGCAACGGTGCGCCACCTTTGGCTTCCATCCCCATGTCGGGTGAGGGAGTGAAAACCCTTGTCAGATGCTTCAAACAGATAGCACTCACCCTCCAGATCTCCAGAAGTGATCCACAGAGAGGGGGAAAAAGGGTCTGCGTAAATCCCGTGCACATGCCTGATGTGGTGAGGAGGGAAAACGTAAATCGACTGAAAAGAGCGGCCATCATCGTAAGATGCCCAGATTGGGACTTCTTCCCTTCGGGGGTTTGCATCATACTCGCCAAAAAAGATTCCAGCGCGGGTGACTGCGATTCCACAATGAAGCACGTTGCGGGAGCGCCATAGACATGCGGCTTCAGAGAGGCGCTCCTTTTTTAAATCGTAAAAGAAAACCACCCCCCTATAGATAACGACAATCCCATCTCCCTCTGCGTTAAAAACAGCACTTGACTTGTCAGTTCTGGTCAATCGTCGCAGAAGGCGAGTTGAAGCGAAGATTGGATGCAATCGGGAGGCAGGAAGCGAAAAAGCAAAAGAACGACCTCGAATTTTCCCCCAAAAGCGATGGGCTCGACTCAAAAGAATCGTGCCTGAACCTGGGTCATAGTGGTGGGCTATTTCTGCATCGATCACCTCGTGCACACGCAAGTAAGGTGAGCCCATGATTGATTTCTAAAACTTAGGGCCCAATGTAAGAAGACGAAGGAGTGTCGTCAAGCGGCTCGCCGCTTTGGACAAAGAAGGCTTGACCATAGAGGTCGAGAAGCTCAAGGGCGCGATTCATGTCTTCGTGGCTGTGTCCGCGGGTGATGTTCAAGCGGAGGCGTTCCTCGCCTTGTTTGACTCCTGGGTAGGTGATCGGCACCATGAGCACACCGTTTTCAAGGAGGGCAAGGTGCATAAAGAGCGCTTTGCGCTCGTCACGGCACATGATCGGCATGATATGGGTGTTTGAGGCCCCAAGATCGAAGCCAAGTTCAAGCAAAGACTTGCGCATGTAGGCGGCTTTTTCTTTGAGTTCTGCGACGAGGGCTGGCCCCTCGCTTTCAAGCATGTCGAGAATTGTGCTTGCGGCGGCAACAATTGGGACTGGCAGGGTGGCTGAAAAAAGGAAAGACCGCGCCCGGTGCTTGATGTGGTCGACGACTTCTTCATCGCCGAGGATGATTCCTCCAATTCCGCCAAAGGTCTTCGAAAAGGTCGAAACGATCACGAGCTGCTCTATGGGAAAGCTGCCTTCGAGACCATGCTCTTCGAGAATGCCGCGGCCATGGGTCCCAAGCGTGCCCGTGCCGTGCGCATCGTCGAGGATGACGCAGGCGCCGTGGCGTTTGCACACATCGAGAAGCTCCTTAATCGCTGCTTGGTCGCCATCGAGCGAATAGACCCCTTCGAAGCAAACGAGGGCGTTTTTGCGTTCGCGGGTGCGCAATACCCGCTCAAGTGAACGTGCGGAATTGTGATTAAAGAAGCGAACTTCGGCCCCGTTTTTGGGCACTCCTGCTGCAAGAAAACTCCCGTCAAGGATGCATGCATGGCTGAGTTGGTCAAGGATGATTGTGGTTTCGGCATCGGCCAGCGCCATGATCGCCCCCACCATGGCCTGGTAACCGGTTGTTGTGATCAAGGCCTTGGGCATGCGAAAGAAGGCAGCAAGGCGTTCCTCGAGCTCGACATGGGCCACTGTGGTGGCTTGCACGCGGGAGCTTGAAAGGCCGCACGCATAGCGATCCACCGCGGCTTTGGCTGCTTCCTTTACTTTGGGATGGTTTGTGAGGCCGAGGTAGTCATTGGAGCTGAAGTTGACGATGGGCTTGCCATTGATTGTGGTGTGAAGCCCTCCGCTTTCAAAGGGACGAAAGTAAGGGTACACCTGCTTTTCCCAGGCTTCGCGGATGCGAGCAAGTTCAGAATGGGCCTTGGCCTTGATCCAGCTCGTCATGATGGGGCTGAGATAGCAAATCGAAGCCCGCTCAACAAAGGCTTCCCGATTCGAAGGCCTAGGAGGCCCGCTTCATTACCAGAGCGCTCGCGCTTCCATAGTAGCCCATCGAGATGATGAGAACCACACTCAGCGCTTCTGGAAGCTTTCCAAGCAACAAGGGAGCAGGACGCAAGCCCTCAAGCCAGGCCACGGCAGCGGCCATGCTCAATGCGCTTGCGGCTGCAAAAGACTCTCCAAAAAGGGATTTTGGGGCCACCACAGCCACGTCTTCTCCAAAGACTTGCTCGATGGCTCGAAGCTCTGCCGCATCGTAGCGCGGAAGCCCAGAAACACTTGAGACCACAAGGGAGACGGCATCTGGCGCAAACCCTGCGTCGTCAAGGGCAGCCCTGATCGCTCGGGCCACGGCCAAAGGGGTGGGATTGAGGAGGAGGGCTTCGTGGGTCGGAGGCTCAAAGGCGGTGCCGTAGCCTGCAATCAGGGCGCGAATCCTGGCATTCCGCCTCTTGGCATCTTCTTTGCGCTCTACAACGAGATAAGCCGCTCCTTCCCCCAGGTGCAACCCGGTCGAACAATCGCTTCCTGGTTCCCACGGGGCCTCTCCTTCGGCAATGGCCCCAAGCTTTCGAAATGCAGTGTAGAGCGGTTCAGAGATCACCTCTCCGCCTCCCACAAGGAAGGCCTTGGCCCGACGATGAGCGAGATGGGTTTCGGCCACAAGCACGGCGTCGATCGAACCGGTGTTCCCATTGACAATCGTTGTGTTTGGGGCCCGCAAATCTTCCCAGATGCTCACGTAGCCTGCGCTTGCGTTGATGACTGTATTGGGGAAGCGGGCAGGGTTGATGTAACGCGGATCTTCGAGTTCAGCCACAAGGTTGAGCTCGGTGATTGCGTCAAGCGAGCCATAGGCCGTGGCCGAACACAGACCCAAGTCGTCTGGTCCAAGTGGACCTATGAAGGCTCCATCGCGTTTGATTTCTGCATCTTCAAGCGCTCGCTTGGCAGCAACGACCAGGTATTTGGTGAGCCGATCGAGGTTTCGATGCCCCTTTTCACCAAGCAGGGCATTGGCATCGAAGGCGCGGCACTCAGCGGTGCGGGCCAGGGGAAGCCAGGTGCTTGCTTCCTCGCGGTGTGGGTTTTTGTCGTCTTTTAGGGCAATTGATGGGCCGCTGAAAGCAATGGTTTTTGCCTTCTCTGGCTCAGCCAAAGCTTGCTTGAAAGAGCCATAATCAAGGGCAAAGGGGGCAAGAGTGCCAACCCCCGTGACAGCAAGCGGTTTCATGCGGCTTTGTCTAAGATGGCACCTTGTTTTTTTGGATGCACGCCGAATCCGGTCGGCTTGGTTTCGATTCTTTTGGTAAGAAGCACCATCATGTTCGAACGCGTGCCGACCCAGGTGTGCTTTCCTGAAATCGAAAAACAGATTCTCGAATTTTGGAGGACGTATCGGATTTTCGAACGCAGTGTCGAAGCGAGGCGTGGAAACAAGCCCTTCGTTTTTTACGAGGGGCCGCCCACGGCCAACGGCATGCCTCATCCGGGGCATGTGCTCACGCGTGTGATGAAGGACGTGATCCTGCGCCACCGGGCCATGAAAGGCCACTTTGTGCCAAGGCGGGGGGGGTGGGACACGCACGGCCTCCCCGTGGAAGTCGAAGTGGAAAAAGAACTCGGTCTGAGTGGCCGCGAGTCGATTCTCCGCTATGGGGTCGAAGCCTTCACTTTTCGGTGCATCGAGTCGGTCTTTCGCTACATCGACGAATGGCGGCGCATGACCGAGCGCATCGCCTTTTGGATCGATCTTGACAATGCCTATGTCACTTTTCACCGCTCCTACGTTGAGAGCGTGTGGTGGGCCCTCAAGGTCCTTTTTGAACGGGGG
>JANWYL010000089.1 GCA_025056955.1 Sandaracinaceae bacterium
AACACATTCTTTCGGCCAATAGACCCACGCCCGACAAGGCCCTCTGATCACCCGTTCCTTGACCAGCCCCATGGGGGTTGGAGGAAAGTCAAAGAGCGGAATGTAGCGATCCGCATCGGCCCTGGCCCGCCCCACATCACGTAATCCCCCACGCCGCTCCTCAAAGCGCTCAAGGCACTTGAGCATCGCCTGCATCTCTGGATTCATTTCCTCATTTCGGTCGTTTCGAAGAGGCGCCTTTATCCGCAACGCCTCGCCCGCCACCCAAGCCCGAAGCGCCAAACGCGCAAACTTTCGTGTCAAGGGCTCGGCCCCTCTCGCATCCAATTCCACTTCGTCAAAGCGCGTAAAATCATCAAGCATTTTCCCTCTTTAACGCACTGGTTTTAACGCACCAGGAAAAGGCGCAAGGAGCTTGCAACGCTCCCCTTCTGCTATAGTCACGCCCTTGTGCTGCGAAGGCTGCGACCTTGGATGGTGCTTTTGCTGAGCGCCATTCTCATGTTCCTTGGATTTGCCGGCTTCGGCCTCTGGCCAATTGCCTTCATCGCACCCCTTCCTGCCCTCTACGTCGCTGACCCATCCCTCGGTAACCATGGCGGCTTTGAAAGGCCAAGGGATTGGCGTGCGATGTGGCGTTATTGGTTTTTTGGTTTTGTGAGCTACATCGGTGGATTTTATTGGATCGAATACACAATTCGTGTTTTTGGTGGTTTTCATTGGGTTCTTTCGATTCTTTTTTCATCCATTTTTTGGGCATATCAAGGCTTGCAGTTTGCAATCTTTCTCTTTCTTTTTGCAAAAGCGCGCATGAATGGATGGCCTGCATCCCTTGCAGGGGCATCTTCTTTCTTAGGCATCGAAGCCATTTTTCCAATGCTCTTCGAACACTATTACGGCAATTCCCTCGTGCATGTGCCTCTTTTGATTCAAATTGCGGACATCGGCGGCCCTGGCATGTGCACGCTTCTTGTCATTGGAACTGCCAGCACTTTATATGAAATGATTGCAAGTCGCATTAAAAAAGCTCCTTTCCCAATACGATCAACAACCGCTTTTGCGCTCTATTGGCTCTTTGCTCTCGCTTATGGCATTTTTCGCATGAATTTAGAGCCTCAAAAAGAAGCAAATGCTCCTGCGATCGAAGTCGGGGTGATTCAAGCCAACCTTGGCTTATTTGACCGCTTTGAGCATCCACTTGATGGGATTTTGAAGCATTTGAAAATGACTGAGGAACTTTTGAAAAAGAACAAAAACCGCATTGATCTCATCGTTTGGCCAGAATCGGCCTTTCCATTTTTTATTCAAGATGAAAAAACATTTCGTCAAATCATCCCTCCCATTAAAAGCGCACTCCTTTTTGGAGGTATTAGAAAAGACAAAAACAATTGGCTTTATAATACTGCATTTCTCTTTGATCCAAGCCGCTCGCTTCTCGATAGCTATGACAAAAACCACCTTTTGGCCTTTGGCGAATACATTCCGCTTGGAGATGTTTTCCCATCACTTTATGAGCTTTCGCCTCATTCTGGCCGATTTACCCCTGGGCATCATTTTTCTCCCCTCACCCTTCTTCTTCCCGACGGAAGGGCATTCCGCCTCACAGTGCTCATGTGTTATGAAGACATCTTGAGTGGTTTTGTGCGCCAAGCAGTCAGCGCAGGGCGTCCTCACCTTCTTGTGAATCTGACCGTTGATTCATGGTTTGGAAACACCCATGAGCCATGGGTGCATCTCGCACTTTCTCAGTTTCGAGCAGTTGAACACAGGCGCTGGCTTGTGCGGAGCACAATCACAGGCGTCTCTGCTTTCATCGACTCCCGGGGAGTGGTGCGCCGCCATGGCAACGTTTTCAAAGAAGCCACCCTCTCAATGCGAGTGCCCCTCCGAGAAGAACACACCCTCTTTGAATTGATCGGCCCTTGGCCTGGCTGGATCGGCCTTTTTTTAAGCCTCTTTTTTGCCTTTAAACCCCGCCGCACGCTAGCTCCCCCGTTTTGAGGGCATCTGACCCCCGCTCTCTTGGTTTGAAGCATGCTTGAACCAGCGCTCTTGGGCGATTTTCATCACATCGACCCCGAGGGCAGCTTTGATTTCTTCATTGGCAGCCATAAGGGAGGCTCCGATCCGATTGGTTTCCTTGGCAGCCGTGCCAAGTACAACCAGCTCATCGACTTTAACCCCCTCCATCCCCTGGAGCACCCGCTCGATCACAGGCAAAAGCTTTTGGAGAAGAAGGACCTCTCGACCTGCTCCTCCAGTGGCCCGATAGGTTGCAGCAAGGGTCTTGAGCGCAGCAGCCGTGGCCTTCCCCTGCTCGATGATCTTTGCGGCTTGGGCTTTGGCTTCTTGCTCTGCGGCCAAGCGCGCGGCTTCAGCAGGCTGAAGCACGTCGGCATCAAGCTGAAGCTTCACCTGCTGGATTCGGGCTTCTTGCATTTCGATTTGGGCGCGGGTCTGGGCAATAAGGGCTTGGACCTCGGCTTGTTGCTCTGCAATCATCGCGCTGCGCTTGGTTTGGGCATCGGCAATGCGGCGCTGGGTATCGGCCCGCGCCACCTCGATTTGGGCTTGGATTTTGCGTATCTCCGCCTCCATCATGTTGCGCCACCGCTGTTCTGCGGTCTGAGCGCGGGCCTGGGCCTCTGCGATTTGCGCCCGCTTGCGCACTTCTGCCGAACGCATCCGACCAATCGCGTCAAGGTAACCCACCTCGTCGCTCACGTTTTGGATCTTGAGCGTGTCAAGCACCAAACCGAGGCTCGAAAGATCGTGCTCAGCCTCCTCTGCCAAACGCTTGGCAAAAGCCTCTTTGTCTTGGTTGACCTGCTCAGGCGTGAGGCTCGCCAAAACCCCCCGCAAATTTCCCTCAAGGGTTTCTCGCGCAATTTCCATGATCTCCCCCCTTGTTTTTCCCAAAAAACGCTCAAGCGCATTGTGGATGAGGGGTTCGTCTCCTGGGATTTTGATATTGGCCACTCCCTGCACAGTGAGGGGAATTCCGCCTTTTGAATAAGCCCCCCGCACTTCAAGCTCAATGATCATGTTTGAGAGATCCATCGAATCGACGGTTTCGAAAATCGGAATCCGAATCGCGCGCCCCCCTTTGACAATGCGATAGCCAATTTTTTTTCCATCTGGGGTCACTCGAGAAGTGGCACCTGAAAAAATTAAAACCTGATTTGGTGGGCAAATGTAAAGCACGTTTTTGATCACAGCAATTGCTGTGATCATTGCAAAAAAAACAATTACAACAATTAAAGCAGCAGTCAACATCAACGACCTCCTCTGTCTTGAGCCAAAAGAAGGGCAGGAACATCCACCCCTGTCGAATCCGCAAGGGCTTTGAGCACGGTTCCAATCATTTTCGCCCGGCTTGCCGCATAAGCAGCAATCGCGCTCCCATCACCCCCGTCAACGACTCGCACCTCTTTTGCCTCAAAGTGCCCCAAGCGACGGACAACTGCATCGACAATTTGCTCAAGGTGTTGAATCACAAAAAGCTGCCGGGCGTCTTGCCCCATGCTGGCCCAAGCATCTGCCATCGCCCGCAACACTTCGCCCGCCGCAATGCCGTTTTCAATCGTGGGAGCTGCAAGCCCTTTGGCTTCGATCTCTTGGGCCCGACGTCTGAATTCAGAGGGAATGACCACCTCAGCTTGGAGGCGCTTCTGCTCGAGCTGGGCACGCAGGGCTTGAAGCTCAAGCTCAGCCATCGCCCTTGCGGTCTTTGCGGCTGCCTCTGCCTCCATCTCCACCGCCCTCGCCTCTCCTTCAAGCTGAGCAAGGATTTGACGGAGTTCATTCTGCTTGGTTTGGATGGCCATTTGTGCTGTGGCACGCGCAAGCTCCGCCCGCTGCTCGGCTTCGGCCTGGGCCTGCTGGATCTCTTGGTTTGCCTGGCTTTCAGCGTTTTCCGCATCACGAAGGGCCGCTGCAATCTTTGGACGGCCAATCGAATCAAGATAACCAGTTGAATCGCTTACGCTTTGAATTTTAAGCGTATCGAGCTGCAACCCCAAAATGTGAAAATCATCTTCTGCCACTTGCATGAGCTTCTCTGCAAATTTTAATCGATCTTCATTGACTTCCTCCGGTGTAAGTTGCGCCAAAACCTCGCGCAAAACCCCCTCAAGGGTCTGCTGAGCCACCATTTGGATTTCTGCCCTGCTTTTATTCAAAAATCGCTCAATCGCATTTCGTAAAATCCGTTCGTCTGAATGGATTTTGACGTTTGCAACCGCATGGATTTCAATTGGGATATTCCCCTTCGAATATGCATTTCGCACCACAACGTCAACCGGAATCGTCGTCATATCAAGCGAATTGACAATTTCGATAATCGGGATTCGAAAAGCCCTATGACCAGACTTGACAACCCGATAGCCAATGATTTGACCGTCTTCTGTTTGGTAGCGCCTTCCTGAAAACACCAATACTTCATTTGGGCAGGCGATGTTTAGAAAAGACTTGAGCACTTGAATCAATATCAAAATCCCTAGCCCAATCCCTGCCGCCGCACCAACCACATAAAGCAACGTGGTTGGATCGATCGCATCCATTTGGGCAATTCTTCCGGCCCCAGAAAAAAGATCTGCCTCATTCATGATATCCACTCCCTTCTAACCGACAAAACAATTATGCTGCCAATTCCTCATTTTCATTTTATGCCAAGCCACTCGTTTTTCTTTTTTCTTCGCCAGGATTCACTCGCGCGACTTTGGCGCGAAGCCCCTCCATTTCCACAATCATCACTTCTTCCTTGGCTTGGTAGGCTCCCTCATCAAGGCCAGTGCAGAGGAGATCGATTGTGGCCCCTTTGATTTCCACCCTCACTTTACCGACCTCTCCTGCTCCAAAGCCAACAAGGAGGCGTCCCGTTTTCCCAATATAATCGCTCGCCTCAATCGCACTGTTTGCACTGCTTGAATTGAGCACACGATAAAGCCAGTTTGCAAAAAAACCTGCAAAACCTCCAACTCCAAAAGACGCAATTGCGCTCACCACCTCGCTTTCACTTACGCCAATTCCGCGAAGCGAAAGCCCAGTCAATCCAAAAAAACATAAAAAAAAGACCCAAAACCGAAAAGAAAAGAAACGAAAAACCAGTGGGTTTGAGGTGCCCTTTAGGCCGTCATCTTGAGAAGCGCTCGTCTCTCCATCGTGGTGGTCCCCAACCTCTCCCTCCTTTCCACCGAGAAGCAGGTTTCCACCCAAAAGGAGGCCACCCAGAATCAGAGAAAACACATATGCGTAGATCATCGCTTCTCTTACAATATCTCAGATCCAGCCCCTCTTGAACACTCCCCAAAGTTCAAAACGATTCAAACCCAAAAGAGCGCTATTGCGCTGCTCCCCGAACCCGCTTTTGCACGCTTTCACCCACAAATGCCCCAAAAAGAGAGATCATGACGCCCATCCCCCCACCCCCCACATAGGCCACCATTGAAGGCTCAAAGCCATCTGGCGTGATCGACCTGAGGTAAACGATCGTCGGAACCACTGCAATGAGTGCCCCTGCTGCAGGTTCAAGAAAGGTCTTTCCTGGTGATACAAAACCAACCGCAATCCCGCCGATAAACCAAATCAATATGGAGAGCGCAAGACCAGGAAAGCCTTGTGGATCGTAACTCGGAATCACGAGGGGCAAAAGCGCGATGAAAAAAGCCTGAAGAAGAAGGTAAATGCCCATCGAAACCAGCACCCAAATGGGCGAAAACCCCTCTTGTTGGTTTCTCTTTCTTGCAGCCTCAGTGGCTGTGTACTGCACTTCGATTTGCTCAAGCCGCGCCCCACAAGAGATGCAACGCTTTGTGCCAGGTTGATTTTGGAAGCCGCAAACGTGGCAAACGAGGAGCTCCGCATTCGCCATGCTCCCAATCATACCCTTTTTTGGGCATTTGGCGAATTCTTCTTCACAAGAGACTACTCCACCTGGGGGTCATGAGGCACCTCAATCAGGCGGTGAGGGGGCACTGGCGGCGCCTTTGATTCATCCATCGGATGACCCATGAGCTCGTGCCCCATCCTCTGCCCCTTGGTGTGGAGATAGGCAGCGTTATATCGGTTTGGGTGAATGGGTACAGGCTCCCTTCGAAGGATTTGCACTCCCTCTTCGCGCAAGGCCTTCACCTTATAGGGATTGTTGGTGAGAAGAACGATCGAGCGCACCTCCAGGTCGGCCAACATTCGCGCCGCCACATCAAAACGACGGGCATCATCAGGAAAGCCAAGCATGCGATTGGCATCAACTGTGTCTACGCCTTTTTCCTGAAGGGCATATGCCCGGATTTTGTTGCCAAGGCCGATGCCCCGCCCCTCTTGGCGGAGGTAAAGCACCACCCCTGTATTGGCACTTGCAATCGCCCTCAGGGCATAGTCAAGCTGCTCCCGGCAGTCGCACTTGAGGGAGTGCAACACCTCACCTGTTAGGCATTCGCTATGAACCCGGGCAAGCACTCCCTCCTTTCCCTCTGGCTGCCCCTTGACAACCGCCAGATGCTCTTTGAAAAAACGCTCTCCACCATATGAAGTTGGCAGATACTCCCTGTAACAAATCACGCGGAAAAAGCCATATTCTGTTGGAATCGTGCTCTCGGCGTAGCGGGTGAGGAGAAGCCCCTGAGCCTGAGAGAAGTCTTTGAGGGCAGTTGAGTCGAAGCTTGGCTTGGTCATTAGAACACCCGGCAATTGGTTGCGGATAAAGCAGCAGGCAAAGCCAACTGCCTGCATCAAGTTCATGCGAGTTGCCGTTTGAATACTAGGTCTCGGTCGGAGATCGTCAAGACATGCACACCAAAGAACACCACGAAGAGACGCATCACCCCCCACAAAGCCAAAGGGATGGGCTCCGTGAGCTTTCAGAAAAGGAGCGAGAAGCGCTTAGAGCTTGTACGATGTGCGGTGCTTGTGATCTCCAACTGCGGGCCGATGATCCTTGGGATCGGGCAACCTTTGGACCTCCAAGCCGATGGGTCCTTTCGCTTGCAAATGCCGAAATCGAATGGGAAAAGGCAGCGGTGGCAATCGCCTACGTGGGCGTCGATTGCGCAGCGAGGATGGAACAGAGCTGTCATGCTGGCATTCCCTTTGTCGCTTTGCGCGAGGCCGCCCACCAGGGCCGCCCACGGCCAAAACCCCGCCACGCCACAAAAGAAGACCCTGGTTGAACTCAACCTGTGCGGTGCATCACCTATTCCCAGCCATAAGCTTCCCCGGGTTCATGATTGAGTGGGGATCGAGTGATCGCTTGATGTGCTCGAGGAGTTGCATACCCACCTTTCCTTTTTCATCAACCAAAAAGGGAGCATGATCGATCCCAACACCATGGTGGTGGCTGATGGTGCCATGGTTTTTGACGATGGCAAAAGAGGCTGCATGCTTGGCCTTCTTCCACTGGCCGATCGGGTCTCTGGAATCGCGGAGGAAAATCCAGGTGAAGTAAAGGCTCGCTCCATCGTGGTAGCTATGGGAAATGTGGGTGAGGACAAGGGGGGTGAAAGTTGATGTGCTGAGGGAATCTCGGAGGGCACGGCAGACTTCTTCGTATAGCCTCGGAAGGTGCGACCACTCGCTTGCTGTCTCAAGGGTGTCAATGCCAAGGCCATGGTCTAACATGGGATCACGAAGGTAGGGCATGTGAAAGCGTTTCTTCCACCAAGATCGGCCAGGCCCCTCACCCACAAAAAGGCCACGGCTTGAGCGCAGGATGGCGCGGGCCCTCCGCGATGCCCTTTCAACCTCCTCCTGCTTTCCCTCAAAGCCAACAAGCATGAGGCTCTTCTCTCGATAACCCAAATGATTGAGCAGGTCCTCGGCAAAATTCTGCAAGGGCTTTGGGTTGATCACCCGATCGAGCGCCCCAAACCACTTGGTTTCCTCTGGGTCGGATAAACGAATGAGCGAAGCGCCAACTTCCTCTTGAACAAGGCTTCGAAGGGCATCGACACCCTCCCAGAAATCGCGAAACAAAAACGCATCGATCCGGCGGCACTCGGGGAGCCGATGCACCCTGAGGGTTGCTTTGGTGATCACCCCAAGCGTCCCCTCTGAGCCGGAAATGAGGGCGTTGAGATCAGGACCTGCTGCTGAAGCGGGGAAGGGCTTGGTTTCGAGCACACCAGATGGGGTGGCAAGTTGCACCGAAACCACCATATCGGCGATCGTCCCATAACGATTCGAAAGCTGCCCGGCACTGCGGGATGCGATCCAGCCCCCAAGGGTCGAGTGCTCAAAGCTTTGAGGGTAGTGGCCAAGAAAGTAGCCACAGCTCGAAAGGGCATTCTCCAAATCGGGGCCATCGATCCCAGCTTCGGCCGTTGCTGTGAGAGAAGTCGGGTCAACACCAATAAAGCGTGAAAGCAGGGTGGTGTCAAGGGTGATGATGGCTTCGTGAGAGTCACCCTTTTTGGCCTCTACGCCACCAACCACACTCGTCCCTCCACCAAATGGAATCACCGCACAGGAGAAGCGCTCTGCAACCTTCAATACACCAAGCACCTCATCCAGGTTGCAAGGGTAGACAACCACATCGGGTGCATGCTCGATCTTTCCGCTTCTTAAGCGCAAAAGGTCATGGTAGCTTCTGCCATAGGCGTGGAATGCACGCTCGTAGGGGGTTGTTCGAATCCGATCGGTTGAAATGACTTCACCGAGGGCGCCGATGAGCGCTTGGGTTGCACGTGAAGGTGGAATTTCGGTTTCTTCAAGAGAAGGTGGAGGTGTGTGGGGAAGCGACGGCACACCAAAGGCCTCGGCAAACACCCTCCACACCTCATTTTCGCGTCCGCCCATGTCAAAGAAGCGATCGAGGCGGCCCCAACCATTCCAGCGAAGTTCATCACGCTTTTGAACCATGTCGACCGGCCTAGCACATCCGAAACAGATGTGAAGCCAACCATTGATGAGAGGCCGCCACCCATCGCCTGTCGAAAAGGCGCATGGGTGATGGCAGGGGAAGGTGAGAAGAAACCAAGCGATGCAGAAGGTTCACCTTCCAGATATCCGAAACACCAAATATGGTGATTTGGTGTGGCATGCGTCGATGCTTCAATCAACGATTGCCATCAACGGTTGTAAATCCTGCCATGCTGTGGTTCATCTTTTGGGGTTCAACCAAGAAAAGGCATCTTTAAAAGGATGGGCAGTGAAGCCTTGCTGAGCTATATTTGAATTTGGAAAAGCAGTGGTGAAGCAGAGGAGGGGTCTGTGACTCCCCCATTTGAAGTGGCGTTTGAGGTTGGACTCGATGAGCTCAACGATGAGTCGCTCATCCGCACGCGGGCAGCCCGGGCCTTTGGCCTAAGCCCAGAGGAGCTTCCTTTCTTGGCCATCCGCAAGCGTTCGATCGATGCGCGGAACAAAAAGGTGCGTTTTCACGTTGTGGTCTCAAGGGTCTTCGACCCGGCACTTGATGGCGATGCCCTTGGCCAGCCTTGGCCAAAGGAAACGAAGGGCCCCCTTTCAACCATCATCGTTGGAGATGGGCCCGCTGGGCTTTTTTGCGCCTATGAGCTTGCCCGCCACGGGATCCCCTCCCTTGTGCTTGAGCGGGGCCGGATGGTTCAACCGCGAAGGCACGATCTCAAATCCGTCCAGCGCCGGGGCACCCTCAACCCCGAAAGCAACTACTGCTTTGGCGAGGGAGGTGCGGGCACCTACTCTGACGGAAAGCTCTACACCCGCTCCCACAAAAGGGGGCCAGTGCGCGAGGTGTTGGAAACCCTCGTCCTCCATGGTGCTCCTCGTGAAATTTTGGTCGACGCCCGCCCTCACATCGGCTCAAACAAGCTTCCGCGGGTGATCAGTGCGATGCGCGAGCGATTGGAGTCGGTGGGCGTGCAATTCCGTTTTGAGAGCCGGGTGAGCGAGCTCCTGATCGAGCAGGGAAAGCGCCGGATTCGTGGGGTGCGCTTGGCAGACGGGAGCGAAATTGAAGCCAAAGCGGTTGTTCTCGCAACAGGGCACTCGGCCAGAGATGTGTTTGAATTCGTGCTCAAAGCAGGCTTGCAGGTGGTGCCGAAGCCCTTTGCGATCGGCGTGCGGATCGAGCATCCCCAGCCCCTCATCAACCAAATCCAATATGGCCCAAGCGCCAATCACCCCATGCTCCCTGCGGCCTCCTATCGGCTGGCTTGCGAAGTGGAAGGGCGCGGGGTCTTTTCCTTTTGCATGTGCCCGGGCGGCTGGATCATCCCCGCTTCAACCGAGCCAATGGGGCTTGTGCTCAACGGAATGAGCCTTTCCAAGCGGGATTCTCCTTTTGCAAACTCTGGAATTGTCGTGGCCATCGAGCCTGCAGATTGGGAGCGGGCAGGCTTTCGGGGGCCATTGGGGGGAGTCGAGCTCCAGCGGCGCCTCGAAGAAGCCGCCATGCAGGCTGGGGGCGGCGCCTTTCGGGCCCCCGGAACGCGCTTGACTGATTTTCTGGCCAAGCGGGGCTCAACCACCCTCCCCCCTTCGAGCTATCTTCCGGGCACAAATCCGGGAAACATCGAAGAAGTCCTCGAAAGCGTTGGGCTTGGGCTCAGCCAAAAGCTGCGGAAGGGCCTGGCCCACTTTTGCCAGACGATGAAGGGCTACCTCACCGACGAGGCCTTGCTCCTTGCCGTGGAATCGCGCACGAGCGCCCCCCTTCGGATTTTGCGCGATCCAGAGTCCCTCGAGGCCATCGATTGCGAGGGGCTCTATCCCACGGGCGAGGGGGCAGGATACGCGGGAGGCATCATGAGCGCGGCCCTCGATGGGATCCGCGTGGCCCGGGCGATTGCAAGGCGAGTCCATCGATAAAATGGGCGTATCCTTGAGCTCTGGCTGAGCCAAAATTCTGAAAGCGGACTCAAAAGATGTCAAAAGATGTCAAAGGATGCCTTCAAGGAGGTGAAATGAGGTTTCTCCTCCTGCCTTTCCTTGGAATCGTCCTTTTGCTCCCAGCTTGTCTTTCGGCGTTTGAGCGCAACCTGAACAGCGCCATGGAAGACCATTTTCGCCCCTTGCGCCGCGGAGGGGAGGGAGTGGTCTTGCACCGCCGCGTCTCCCATGAATCGCTTTGGAATGCAGGAGGCCAGCTTTTGATCCAACACTACGAAAGCCTGGTCGAGGCAGATCCCTCTACCGGTCGCATTGTCAGCCAGTGGCAGTACACCAAACCCAGGCTCACGATTGACGGATTTGCGGTTGTCCAAAGGCGCTACCGGGCCATCTTGACGGTGCCGCCCGGCGCCTCAAGGCCAGAGCAAGTGCGGATTCAGCTTGAAATCCAAGAACGCAGGCGAGGCACACAG